>NZ_JBFTRC010000018.1:0-74926 GCF_056399325.1 Allobosea sp. 01N443 | reverse complement strand
CGATATGGCCGGCCAGCATGACCGCGAACAGGCGGATCGAATGGCTGATCGGTCGCGAGATATAGGAGACGACCTCGATCAGGACGATGATCGGCGCAAGGACGATGGGAACGCCCGACGGCAGGAACAGCCGCAGGAAGCCGAAGCCATGCTTCACGAGGCCATAGATCGTCACCGTGCAGAACACGAGCATGGCAAGCGCGAAGGTCACGGAGATATGGCTCGTCACGGTGAACGCGAACGGCAACATTCCGATCAGATTGGCCAACAGGATGAAGATGAAGAGCGAAAAGACCAGCGGGAAGAAACGCATGCCATGCTCGCCTGCGATGCTTCTGAGCGTGTTCCGTACGAACTCGTAGAGAATTTCGCTGAGGGCCTGGGCACGGCCAGGGACAATCGCGCGGGTGCGGGTCGAGAGCAGCAGAAAGCCGCTGGCGCTGGCGACGATCGCGATCATGAAGGCGGATGAGTTGGTGAAGGCGATCTCCTGCCCAGCGACCTCCCCAAGGCTGAACAGCGTCTTGATTTCGAATTGCTCAATCGGGCCGGCCACGGCGAACCTCTTGCGTCATGTGGGTTGAAACGGGAACGGCCCCGCGATGCGTCGGCAGGCGCCAGGCCGTGCAGGCCAACGCTTCGACTGCGGGCGGGATACGGGACGAATCCGGACGGCGCGCATGGACGTGCCAGCGGGCGAAGCGGTTCGTCAGGTTTTGGGAAGAGGGCAGTTTCTGAGAAGAAGGCCCGGCTCGCTGATCAATCAGCAGCCTGCGGCCATGCCTGGGGCATGTCGGTTCCATTATCTCTCCCGAGACAATGGGGCCGTCCCCAGCGTTACAGATGGCACAGGTCGTCCAGTGCGGGCCGGTCTCTAGAGCGAAGTGAATTTCACGTCAACCGGACGGGCTGGCCTTCACATTGATGACGGTCAGAAAGCCGCCGCGAGCGCTAACCGGTCCGAGCGCTTCCATCGCCGAAAACACCCCGAAGCTGTTCGAATTCGGGGGTAGAGCCGGAATTTGCAGCCTGGCCCGCCAAAGCTTATCGGTTCCGGCGGCCTGATGCCGCATTTCGCGCATCCGGCTGGCACCGCCTGTGGAGACAACGCCTGAGATGGACATTTTCGATCGACTGAAGTCCGCCGCAAAGGCCGACTGGACGAGCTATGTCGACCACGCCTTCGTCCGGCAAATGGCGACTGGCACGCTGCCGCAGGCCGCCTTCCGTACCTATCTGGTGCAGGATTATCTCTTCCTGATCCAGTTCGCCCGCGCCTATGCGCTCGCAATCTACAAGGGCCGCACGCTTTCCGACATGCGGGCGGCCAAGGCCGGCCTGGCAGCCATCCTCGACGTCGAGATGGACCTCCATATCCGGCTCTGCGGCCGTTGGGGGCTGCACCCCACCGAGATCGAAGCAGCACCGGAGCATGCCGCGACGATTGCCTATACCCGGTTCGTGCTGGACTGCGGCGTCTCGGGCGACCTGCTCGACCTGCATGTCGCGCTCGCCCCTTGCGTGATCGGCTATGCCGAAATCGGGCGAAACCTTACTCCCGCGGGCCCAGAACCACTCGGGGACCATCCCTATCGCGACTGGATCGGGGAATATGCCGGCGATGCCTATCAGGAAATCGCGATGGCAGCCCGGCGCCATCTCGACGATCTCGCCGCGCGGGCGATGACGGAACGGCGCTTTGCCGAACTCACGACCCTCTTTGCCAAGGCCTCCCGTCTCGAGGCGGATTTCTGGCAAATGGCGCTGAACGACGGCACCGCATAGCCGGGATCATCCACCGATCCGCCCCGACCACCTGCAGCCGGCCGGCGAGCTCTGCGCGCCCGGTATGCGGCGCAGGCCGGGATCACTCTCGACATGACGGCTGAGACCGGTCGGGTATGGTAGCGTTTCGCAATGATCGGCCCGCGCAATGCCTCCGAGGATCAGCCACGTGTCTCAGACCAATGATGCCTATGTACCGCCGGCCAATGGCGATTGGGAAACCATTCCAGCGGCCGAAGCCGGCTTCGACGCCGCAAGGCTGCAGGCTGCCGTCGACTTCGCCAAGGCGCAGGAGAGCACCTGGCCGCGCAGCTTCTATTATCCCGACGGGCGCTATGTCGGCCTCGTCGAATGGAACGAGTCAGGCACCTGGAGCGAGATCGTCGGCCCGGTCAGGGAGCGCGGCGGTCCGGCCGGCCTGATCCTCCGGGGCGGCCGCCTGGTTGCCGAGTGGGGCGACACGGCCCGCGCCGACATGACCTTCTCCATCGCGAAGAGCTATATCGCCGTGCTGGCGGGGCTTGCCGTCGCCGACGGACTGATTCGCGATGTCGACGAGCCGGTGGCGAAAACCGTCGACGGTCCCTGGTTCGAGGGCGCGCAGAATGCGGCCATCACCTGGCGCCATCTCCTGCAGCAATCGAGCGAATGGCAGGGGGAAATCTTCGGCAAGTCGGACCAGGTCGATCATAACCGGCAGATCGGGCCGGGCGCCGACAACAGCCGCAAGGGCGAGCGGCGCGCCCTCAAGCCACCTGGCAGCCACTACGAGTACAATGACGTACGGGTGAACCTGCTGGCCTATTGCCTGCTGCAGCGCTTCCGCAAGCCGCTGCCCGAGGTCCTGCGCGAGCGCATCATGGAACCGATCGGGGCCTCGCAAGGCTGGGAGTGGCAGGGCTATCGCAATTCCTCGGTCGAGATCGACGGCCGGAGCGTGCAGTCCGTGCCCGGCGGCGGCCATTGGGGCGGCGGCCTCTTCATCAGCGCGCGCGACCACGCCCGGCTGGGCCTGCTCGTAGGGCGCGGTGGCGCCTGGGCTGGCCGTGAGCTGCTATCGCCGGCCTGGATCGACGACATGCTGTCGCCTTCACCCACGCTCGAGAATTACGGCTATCTCTGGTGGCTCAACCGGGGCGCGGCGGCTCGGCCGAATGTTCCCGCCACGGCCGTCTTCGCGCTTGGTGCCGGCGTCAACGCAATTTGGCTCGATCCCACGCAGGATCTCGTCGCGGTGCTGCGCTGGATCGACAAATCCGCCCTCGACGGCTTCGTCGATCGCATGCTCGCAGCGGCCCGCTAGGCGGGTTTGCCGATGGCTGGTCGCCTGACCGGCCCTGTGGACAGCGGGGGGCAGCAGGTCCCGCCTGAGCCCGGCGGAGACCGCTTCAAAGCACGGGCGGCAGTGATTCGCGCCGTCCGCCCTCAAGGGATGGGCGGAGCGCCCCTGCCGCGCATCAGGCGGCATTCGGACATCGCGGCTGCCCTTGCCATTGAGGCACCAAACGCAAAAACCCGGATACCGCTCTTCAAAGCGATATCCGGGTTTTGTGAAATGGTGGGCGCGACAGGGATCGAACCTGTGACCCCTACGATGTCAACGTAGTGCTCTCCCGCTGAGCTACGCGCCCGTCATGCCGTGACGATAATCTGTCCTGGCAGTCGGAACAGGTTCGGCCTTGCGGCGTGTCCCTGTTGCGAGGTTGAGCGGGCTATAGCCGCTCATTTCGCGCCTTGCAAGACGCTTGATTGCAAAAAGCGCTCAGGCTGCGAGCAACTTCTCGACCTCGTTCACCAGCTCGCGCAGATGGAACGGCTTGGACAGCACTTTTGCGTCCTTCGGCGTCTGGGAATCGGGGTTGAGCGCAACTGCAGCGAAACCTGTGATGAACATCACCTTGATGTCGGGATCGAGCTCGGTGGCGCGCCGCGCCAGCTCGATGCCGTCCATCTCCGGCATGACGATGTCGGTCAGCAGCAGTTCGAAGGGCTCTTCACGCAGGCGATTATATGCTGAAAGCCCATTATCGAACGACGCCACGTCGTAGCCCGCATTCTGCAGGGCCTTGACCAGAAAGCGGCGCATGTCGTTGTCGTCTTCAGCGAGAAGTATCTTGGTCATGGGCCTGCTTCGTCCGTCCCGTTCGGCCTATCGATAGAGGCCGCCCACCCCGGACAACCCCTTCTCTGTTTCGTCTCGCCCGATTCGGCATTCCGAGCCAACGCCGCGAAGCGTTATCGCCTGCCCGGAGCGCTTGGAACACTATCGCAGTATAACGCGCCAACATGGTAAACAACGCGTGAACGCGATGTTCGATTCAGCGCCGGATTCGAGATCGCTTCATCCGCCCGGCAATGTGTGCTTCAGTTGTCCCGCATGACCATCTCGTCCGGTAATTTCTCCGCTGAAGCCGCCGACATCGTCGTCGAGATCGAGCGCCCCTTCAGCCTCTATCAGCCGCCGCTCCAGGTCGTGCCGGTGGTGGTCGACGTGCCGCATGCCGGGCGTCGCTACCCTCCCGGCTTCGTGGAGCGAGCACGATTGCCGCTGCGCTCGCTGCGCCGCTCCGAGGATGCCTATGTCGACCGCCTCTTCGCGCAGACGGTCGCCCTTGGCGCGCCGCTGCTTGTCGCCGAATTTCCGCGTGCCTTTCTCGATGTGAACCGCGAGCCCTATGAGCTCGACCCGCGCATGTTCGACGGCCGCCTGCCCGCCTTCGCCAATACCCGCTCGATGCGGGTCGCAGGGGGGCTGGGCACAATTCCACGCATCGTCGGAGACGCGCACGAGATTTATTTTGGCAAGATTCCGGTGGAGGAAGCACTCGCCAGGATCGACGAGCTCTATCGCCCCTACCATGCCGGGCTGCGCAGCCTGGTCCAGCGCACGCAAGGCGCATTCGGCACCTGCATTCTGGTCGACGCCCATTCGATGCCCTCGACCGGACTCGACCGCGACGGGCTCGCCAAGTCGGATGTGATTCTCGGTGACCGCTTCGGCACCAGCGCCGCTGGCTACATCATCGACATCGCCGAGGAAGCCTTTCGTCGGCGCGGGCTCAGCGTCACGCGCAACCGCCCCTATGCCGGCGGCTTCATCACCGAGCATTACGGCGCGCCAGCCTCAGGCGTGCATGCCCTGCAGATCGAGATCAACCGGTCCCTCTACATGAACGAAGCGACCCTGGAGCCGCATACCGGTTTTGCAGAGTTGGAGCAGGCGATCGGCACCACCATGGCGGAGTGCTTCGCGCATTGGAGCGGCTGGCTCGACGATTGGCGCGAAGCTGCGGAATAGCCTGTTTTCTCAGAGGCTTGCGATGACAGTATCGGCGCAGCGCAGAAAAAAGGGCCGCGCACTTTCGTGGCGGCCCAAGTCTAGGGAGGAAACGCCCAAGGAGGGCAAACGAAGGCTTGAGGTGATCGCCCCTTCGCAGTGCACAATATGACTGTGCAGCGCAAAAAAGCAAGCGCCTTTGTCGAAGATCTTATGAGCCATGCGCCGCACGCAATCCAAAACTGCTGATTTTCCGTCAGATTCCTTGTTTTCCGACGACGAGCGCCGCTAGAAGAACCGAGCGAGCAGGCTGGATCCTGCATTTTTGCTGCGCAGCATCGCGCAGCTCCGGAGAGCAAAGATGAGTGCGGTTGATTTCGGCGCCTTCGTCGCGGAACTCGCGACCCAATCCGGCCAGGCGATCCTGCCCTTCTTCCGCGCCAAGCATGCGACCGAGGACAAGTCCTGCGGCGGCGTGTTCGATCCCGTGACCGAGGCCGACCGCGCCGGCGAGAACGTGATGCGCCACCTGATCAAGCGCAATTTCCCCGAGCATGGCGTGCTCGGAGAGGAGTTCGGCACGGAGAACGGTGAGGCCGAATATGTCTGGGTGCTCGACCCGATCGACGGCACCCGTGCCTTCATCTCCGGCATCCCGGTCTGGGGCACGCTGATCGGCCTGACCCGCGAGGGCGTTCCGGTTTACGGCATGATGCACCAACCCTTCACCGGCGAGCGCTATTCCGGCGACGGCCGACAGGCACGCTATGAGGGTCCGGGCGGGCCACGGGTGCTGCGCACGCGCCAGAACGGCGAGCTGGCCACCGCGACGGTAATGACCACCAGCCCAAAACTGTTTCAAGGTGCCGAGCAGGAAGCCTATCTGCGCGTCGAAAGCGCGGTGCGCCTCGCCCGTTACGGCTGCGATTGCTATGCCTATTGCATGCTGGCCTCGGGCCATGTCGATCTCGTCATCGAGAGCGGGCTGAAACCCTATGACATCGTCGCGCTGATCCCGATCGTCGAAGGCGCCGGCGGAATCGTCACCTCATGGGATGGCGGCAGTGCCGCCAAGGGCGGACGCATCATCGCCGCCGCCAACAGGACCCTGCATCAGGCCGCCCTCGCCCTGCTCGCCGGCTGACCCGGGCCCGGCGATCGCTTCGCCGGGAATGAATGCATCGAAGGCCGCCCAGAACTGCGCGCGGACGGCATCCGTTTCCATCAGGATCTCGTGGCGCGCAGTCGGCAATATCAATGCCGAACCGGTCTTCAGCCGCGCCGCGAAGCGCTCGATTGCAGGCGTCGAGACCACCGGGTCGCGCCCGGCTGCGATCACCAGCGTCGGCACCCTGACCTCTAGGGGCGCCGAGGGAGCCGCCAGCCGGTTCATCAACCGGAACGCGGTCCTGACCCAGCCGACAGTCGGATCGCCGATGCTGAGATGGCGCGCCGCCGCTGAAAGCGCGGCGTTCCGGGCATAGCGGACGGGGTCGTTCGTCAGCCGATTGCCTTGGAATGGCTTGGTCGCGATCGCCGTGTCACCGCCGCCAGGCACGAAGGCGCTGCCGAGGCCGAGCCAGTACAGCACGCTTGCGAGATAGCTCGCCGCCCGTGGCCGCTCGACCATGGAGAGGCCGAGCATGGGCGCGAGCGCGACCAGTCGCGAGACCGGCAATGCGTTGCGCCGGGCGGCGTCGAGGCACAGCGCCGCCCCCATCGAATGCGCCAGAACGAAATAGGGAGGCGGCAGCCGGGCCTGCATTTCCGCCATGGCAAGTGCGAGGTCGGTCTCGTAATGCCGCAGACCGCCGACATGCCCCTTGCGTTCACGCGAGACGAAGCGTTGCGAACCGCCCTGGCCGCGCCAGTCGAAGGCGAGAACGTGGAAACCGCGGCGGCGCAGCTCGGCGATCGTCTCGCTGTAGCGTTCGATGAACTCCGCGCGCCCCTGGATGATCACGACAGTACCGCGCACCCGCTTTACTGTCGGGTGCCAGCTCGCGAAGCGGAGCCTGGCCCCGTCGCGCGCCAGGGCAAGCCAGACCTTGCCATGCCCGGGAACCGGGTAGTCGGGGAGGGAAAAAAGCTCGGCCTCGGCCATCAGGCGCTCCGAATCGCGGCGACAGTCCCGGGCGGATGCCCTCGGTTATGCCCGCTCGAGGCAGCTCTTGAAAAGCTGAAATCGCTCCCCAATTCCTGGTTACGCAGGCCGATACCGGCTGCGTGAACCTGAATGGGGCCTGTGCTCAAGACGAGGCAGGCTCGACCAAACGTCGCTTCTTCTGGAGGACATCATGCGTCACTTCGATCTTTCCCCGCTCTATCGCTCGACCGTTGGCTTCGATCGTCTGTTCAACCTGCTCGACCAGGCTACCAGCGCTGAAACCGCGCCGACCTATCCGCCCTACAATATCGAGCGCACTGCCGAGAACGCCTACCGCATCTCCATCGCGGTCGCCGGCTTCTCCGACAGCGACCTTGCCATCGRAAGCAAGGAAAACACCCTGACCGTACGCGGTGAGAAGCAGGTTTCCGAAAGCGCCGAGAAGCGCGAAGTCCTGCATCAGGGCATCGCCGCACGCGCCTTCGAACGCCGCTTCCAGCTCGCCGACTATGTCCAGGTGACCGGCGCGAGCCTCGAGAACGGCCTGCTCCATATCGACCTCGTCCGCGAGATTCCCGAGGCCAAGAAGCCGCGCCAGATCGCCATCGGCGGCAAACCCGCCAAGGTGCTCGAGGCCAAGGTTTCGAAGGCCGCGTAACACGCCCAGCCCAGGGCTGGCAGACAGAGGGCGCCCCCGGTTTCCGGGGGCGCCCTTTTCACGCCTGGAATTGGCGATCGTCTCTCAGTCGAGAGGCGCGACCGGAACGGCAGGCGTCGCCGGGCGCGGTGTGGAGGGCGCCGGATCCTCGATCTGGACCGGTGGCAGCTCGACCGGCGAAGCCTTGATCTCCGGCGATTCAGCCTTCGCAAGCGGCGGCTTGTGCTCGGGAGTCTCCGTTCCGCGAACATCGTCGGGGTTCACCAGCTTCGGCTTCTCCTCGCCGGATGGGGTGGTCGGGCCCGGCGTCGGCGCGACGGGTGTTGCCGGCGTGGACGGAGCCTCGGTTGCTGGCGCACGAGCCTGGGCAGGAGCCTGCTCGACAGGTTTTGCCTGTTCGGCTGGCGGTGTCGGCGCCGCCGGAGACGGGGGCATGACCGTTGCAGGCGCGCTCGCCTCGGCGGGAGGAGCTGGCGCCTTCTCCGGTTCAGGAGCCGGCATCGGTGCGGCCGGGGACGCCGGAACGACTTGGGCAGGCGCGTTCGCCTCAGCCGGAGCCTTGAGCGAATCGGGGCGCTCCGGCGGGAGCGGCAGCAACCGCGGTTGAGCCGGGGCATGCTCACGCGGATCGACGCGCGCGACATCCGGGGGGGGTCCCCTCATTCGTTCAGGAGTCTGCAGGTTCACCCGCCGGACGAGATCGCCGCTGAAACGATCGAAGATCAGCCGTACGCGCCGGCCATTCGCCATGCGCCCATCGACCACAAAATCGGACTCGGTGCGCGTGGTGCGGTCGACCTGGGCGAGCCTGTGCTCGCGGATGGCGATCTCGGCGATGCTCCGTGAAGACAACGKCGCAGGCGGCGGCGGTGCATAACGATAGCCGTAGCCATAGCCATAAGCGCGACGCGGCACATATTCGTAGCCATAGTCGTAATAATACTGCGCGGCGGCTCCACCGGCCGAGCCCGCCAGCGCGCCGGCAACAGCCAGGCCGATCAGCGCGGCGCGCGAGCGCGCGGTCGAAACAGAAGCCATATCTCCATCCTTGTTAACGAACCGAACGGGGACTTCAGTCTTCCTTAGGGATTACGGCACCCATGCGGCGTCAATCAGGGGATATTTCAGCGAGACGGCGCGTTCAGCAGCGATATCAGCTGTTCGACATCCTCGGAGCGCGTCGCAAAGGACATCACGAACCGACCGACAATATCGCCCGATGCAAGCGCTGCATCGTCGGGAAGCGCGGTGTCGGACCAGGCGTGATAGCCGACCCCGGCCGCCTTCAGCCGCTCCTGCGTTGCAGCATCGAGGACGAGAAACGCCGTATTGGCCTCGCAGGGCCAGGCCAACCRCACCGAGCCGCCTCTCGCAACCGCCTCGGACAGCCGGGACGCCATCGCGTTGGCGTGGCGCGCCAGCGCCAGCCAATGGCCGCCGGCCAGGAGGCCCTCGAATTGTGCGCCGATCAGCCGGCCCTTGGAAAGCGTATGACCGGCCCGCTTGCGCCGCCATTTCATTTCAGCAGCCAAGGCCTGATCGAAGAAGACCACGGCCTCGGCCGCCCAGGCGCCATTCTTGGTGCCGCCAAAGGACAGGACGTCGACGCCTGCCTTCCAGGTGATCTCGGCTGGAGAGCAGCCCAGCGTGACCAGCGCATTGGCAAAGCGGGCGCCATCCATATGCAGCTTCAGGCCGCGGGGCTCGGCCGCCTGCTTCAGGGCCCGCACCTCGTCGGGACGATAGACCAACCCGCATTCGGTTGCCTGCGCGATCGAGACCGCCTGCGGCTGCACCTGATGCAGCGCCCCCTCGCGCATCCGCGCCAAGACCTTGGTCACGGACTCAGGCGTGATCTTGTTGCCGGTACCGGGCAGGCCGATGAGCTTGGCGCCGTCGCCGAAGAATTCCGGCGCGCCGCACTCGTCATCGGCGACGTGGCTTTCCTGATGGGTCAGGACCGCGCCCCAGGGGCGCGTCAGGCAGGCCAGCGCCAGCGCGTTCGCAGCCGTGCCGCTGGTCACCAGGAAAACCGAGACCTCGTGCTCGAACAGCTCGGCAAAGAGCCGTTCGACGCGCTGGGTCCAGATATCGGTGCCATAGGCGGCCGCTGCGCCGTCATTGGCGGCCGCGATCGCGGCCATCACCGGGGCGCTCGCACCCGCCGTATTGTCGCTGATGAAGTTCATGAACGAGCGTTAGCGAGGCGGGCGCGCCCTGCCAAGCGCAAGGCCGGAATGACGCCTTGCACGGCGCGACTGAGCCCGGACCGGCCGCCGCCGGTATAAGCCCTTCGGACAAGAAGCGTGCGACCCAACTGTGCCTTTCATCCCGGAAATGTCGCCATCGAAACGCATATCGCAACAATATTTCCAATCCGCCCAAAATTCACGCTTGTGCCGACATTAGAATTCTGGCAAATTCGTCTCAATAGGACAGTGTTACTGTCCCATTTTTCACCGCGCTGACATGAGGCCGCGAGCCTGATGTCGGACGATCGCAACGGAGCGGAGCAATGACGAGGGGCCCGGCCACGACCGCCACAGCCAACCGTAAACGCGCCGCCCGTAAAACGGCGGCGTAAACAGGCGCGACAGGGCTCTGGGAAGCCCGAGGCGCCTGCGGAGGACGCGGGCGCGGGATTAAAACAGCGCAAGCCCCCCTCTGACAGACGAACCTGGCCGGACTGGCTCCATCCTTGCTGCCTTGAAGGCTAGCAGGGGCCGGTGCGGACGGCGATGTAGACTGATGCGGGTCTCTCGGCGGAAGCGCGAGGGGTATGGCAAGCGGGGTTTGACGATGAGCGGAACCAGCAAGTCGGGTGTCTTCAGCAGCAAAGCTGTGACGACCATGACGGCCACCGAGCCGGTCCTGACGGTGCGCGATCCGGCCATGCCCGAGCGCCAGGGCCTCTACGATCCGTCCTTCGAGAAGGATTCCTGCGGCGTCGGCTTCATCGCCGACATGAAGAACCGCAAGACCCATGCGATCGTCGAGCAGGGCCTGCAGATCCTGCACAATATCGACCATCGCGGCGCTGTCGGCGCCGACCCCAAGCTAGGCGATGGTTGCGGTATCCTCACCCAGATTCCGCATCGCTTCTTCCAAGAGGAATGCGCGAAGCTCGGCATCGCCCTGCCCGAGCCCGGCCACTACGCCATCGGCCAGTTCTTCATGCCGCAGGATGCCGGCGACCGCGCCGTCTGCGAGGAGATCGTCGCACAGACGGTCGAGGAGGAAGGCCTGGTCTTCCTCGGCTGGCGCGACGTACCGGTCGATAACAGCGACCTCGGCGAAGCGGTGAAGGAAACCGAGCCGACCCATCGCCAGCTTTTCGTTGGCCGTCCGGTCGAGATCACCGACGAGGATGATTTCGAGCGCAAGGTCTATGTCCTGCGCAAGTCTGTTTCGAATAAGGTCTACAAGCGCCAGGACCGCGCCACCGCGACCTATTACCCGGTCTCGATGTCGGCCCGCACCATCGTCTACAAGGGCATGGTGCTCGTCACGCAGCTCGGCTCCTATTTCAAGGACCTGACCGATCCGCGCTTCGAGAGCGCGATTGCGCTCGTCCACCAGCGCTTCGCCACCAACACGTTCCCGTCCTGGCGCCTTGCCCACCCCTACCGGATGGTGGCGCATAATGGCGAGATCAACACGCTGCGCGGCAACGTCAACTGGATGGCTGCTCGTCAGGCCTCGGTCGATTCCGAGCTGTTTGGCGCGGATATCTCGAAGCTCTGGCCGATTTCCTACGAGGGCCAGTCCGACACCGCCTGCTTCGACAACGCCCTCGAATTCCTGGTCCAGGGCGGCTATTCGCTCGCCCATGCCATGATGATGCTCGTGCCCGAGGCCTGGGCCGRCAACCCGCTCATGGATGAAGAGCGCCGCGCCTTCTACGAATATCACGCCGCCTTGATGGAGCCCTGGGACGGCCCTGCCGCCATCGCCTTCACCGACGGCAAGCAGATCGGCGCGACGCTTGACCGCAACGGCCTGCGGCCCGCGCGCTATCTCGTCACCGATGACGGTCTCGTCGTGCTCGCTTCGGAATATGGCGTGCTGCCGATCCCGGAAGAGAAGATCGTCCAGAAGTGGCGTCTCCAGCCCGGCAAGATGCTGCTCATCGATCTCGATCAAGGCCGCATCATCGGCGATGACGAGATCAAGACCTCGCTCTGCCTCGCCAATCCCTACAAGGACTGGCTGAAGCGGACCCAGATCGTGCTGGAGGAGCTGCCGCCGGTCGAGGCGCGCGCCTCGCGCACCGATGTCGCCCTGCTCGATCGTCAGCAGGCCTTCGGGTACACCCAGGAAGACACCAAGATCCTGATGGCGCCCATGGCCGTGACCGGCCAGGAGGCCGTCGGCTCGATGGGCACCGACACGCCGATCTCGGCGCTCTCCTCGAAGTCGAAGCTGCTCTACACCTATTTCAAGCAGAACTTCGCACAGGTCACGAACCCGCCGATCGACCCGATCCGCGAAGAGCTGGTGATGAGCCTGCTCTCCTTCATCGGGCCGCGGCCGAACATCCTCGACCTGGAGGGCACCTCGCGCCGCAAGCGCCTTGAAGTGCGCCAGCCGATCCTGACCAATGACGATCTCGAGAAGATCCGTTGCATCGGTCACTACGAGGACCGCTTCGACACCAAGACGATCGACATCACCTATCCCGCGCGCGAAGGCGCAGCCGGCATGGAAGGCGCTATCGCACGGCTCTGCGAACGGGCCGAGGCGGCCGTGCATGGCGGCTACAACATCATCATCCTCTCCGACCGGCAGGTGGGGCCGGACCGCATTCCGATCCCGGCTCTGCTGGCGACGGCCGCTGTCCATCACCACCTGATCCGCAAGGGCCTGCGCACCTCGGTCGGTCTCGTTGTGGAATCCGGCGAGCCGCGCGAAATTCATCACTTCGCCTGTCTTGCCGGCTTCGGCGCCGAGGCGATCAACCCCTATCTCGCCTTCGAAACGCTCGAGGCGCTCTACGAGGCCGGCGAGTTCCCGCCGGAGGTCGACCGCTACGAGGTCGTCAAGCGCTTCATCAAGTCTGTCGGCAAGGGCCTGCTCAAGGTCATGTCCAAGATGGGCATCTCGACCTATCAGTCCTATTGCGGCGCGCAGATCTTCGACGCGATCGGCCTGAAGACCGAGACGATCAACAAGTACTTTGCCGGCACCGTGTCCTCGATCGAGGGCGTCGGCCTGCCGGAGCTCGCGGAAGAAACCGTGCGCCGGCATCGCGATGCTTTCGGCGACTCGCCGGTCTATCGCGATGCGCTCGATATCGGCGGCGAATACGCCTTCCGTATCCGCGGCGAGGACCATGCCTGGACGCCGGAGAACATCTCGCTGCTCCAGCATGCCGTCCGCGGCAATGCGCAGGACAAGTACAAGGCCTATGCCGAGCTGGTGAACGACCAGAGCCAGCGTTTCTCGACGATCCGTGGGCTGTTTCAGATCAAGGATGCCGACGCGCTCGGCACCAAGCCGATCCCGCTCGATCAGGTCGAGTCGGCGGCCTCGATCGTGCGCCGTTTCTCGACCGGCGCCATGTCCTTCGGTTCGATCAGCCATGAGGCGCATTCGACGCTCGCCATCGCCATGAACACGATCGGCGGCAAGTCGAACACCGGCGAAGGCGGCGAGGAGCCAGAGCGCTTCGTCAAGCTGCCCGACGGCCGCTCGATGCGCTCGGCGATCAAGCAGGTCGCCTCCGGCCGCTTCGGCGTCACGGTCGAATACCTCGCCAATTCCGACATGATGCAGATCAAGATCTCGCAGGGCGCCAAGCCCGGCGAGGGCGGCCAGCTGCCCGGCCACAAGGTCGACGCGCGCATCGCCAAGGTCCGGCATTCGACCCCGGGCGTCGGCCTGATCTCGCCGCCGCCGCATCACGACATCTACTCGATCGAGGATCTGGCCCAGCTGATCTTCGACCTGAAGAACGTCAACCCGGCGGCCGATGTCTCGGTCAAGCTCGTCTCGGAGCTCGGCGTCGGCACGGTTGCGGCCGGCGTCGCCAAGGCACGCGCCGACCACATCACCATATCGGGCTATGAGGGCGGCACCGGCGCATCGCCGCTGACCTCGATCAAGCATGCCGGATCACCCTGGGAGATCGGCCTCGCCGAGACCCATCAGGTCCTGGTGCTGAACAAGCTGCGCGGGCGTATCGCGCTGCAAGTCGATGGCGGCCTTCGCACCGGCCGCGACATCGTCATCGGTGCCCTGCTCGGCGCCGACGAGTTCGGCTTTGCCACCGCTCCGCTGATTGCGGCCGGCTGCATCATGATGCGCAAGTGCCACCTCAACACCTGCCCGGTCGGCGTCGCGACCCAGGATCCGGTGCTGCGCAAGCGCTTCAAGGGCGCGCCCGAGCACGTCATCAACTTCTTCTTCTTCCTCGCCGAGGACGTGCGCGAGATCATGGCGAGCCTCGGCGTCGCCAGGTTCGACGATCTCGTCGGCCGCTCCGACTGGCTCGACAAGAAGCAGGCGATCGACCACTGGAAGGCAAAGGGACTCGACTTCACCCGGATTTTCCACAAGCCGGAGGTGAAGGGCGAAGTCGCCATCCGCCATGTCGAGCGCCAGAAGCACCCGATCGACACCGTGCTCGACCGGACGCTGCTCGCCGAGGCTGCATCCGCCCTCGACAAGGGCGAGGCTGTGGTCATCACGAGCCCGATCCGCAACGTCGACCGCTCGACCGGTGCGATGCTCTCGGGCGAAGTCGCCAAGCGCTACGGCTATGCCGGCCTGCCGGCGGACACGATCACGGTGAAGCTCACCGGCACGGCCGGCCAGAGCTTTGGCGCCTGGGTCGCCAATGGCGTCACACTCGATCTCACGGGCCAGGCCAATGACTATGTCGGCAAGGGTCTCTCAGGCGGCAAGCTGATCATCCGGCCGTCGCCGGATGCGCAAACCATCGCCGAGAATTCGATCATCGTCGGCAACACCGTGCTCTACGGCGCAATCTCGGGCGAATGCTACTTCCGCGGCGTCGCCGGCGAGCGCTTCGCCGTGCGCAATTCCGGCGCGATCGCCGTGGTCGAGGGCACCGGCGATCATGGCTGCGAATACATGACCGGCGGCGTCGTCGTCGTGCTCGGCCAGACCGGCCGCAACTTCGCGGCCGGCATGTCCGGCGGTGTCGCCTATGTGCTCGACGAGGACAAGAGCTTCGCCAAGCGCTGCAACCTCTCCATGGTCGATCTCGAGCCGGTCACCGAGGAGGAGGAGCTGATGCAGCGCATCCACCACCATGGCGGCGACCTCGAGTTCAAGGGCCGGATCGACGTGATGGCCAACATGTCCGGATACGACGCCGAGCGCCTGCACCAGCTCGTCGCCGATCATCACCGCTACACGGGCTCGCAGCGGGCCAAGGACATTCTCGAGAACTGGACGGAATACCTGCCCAAATTCGTCAAGGTCATGCCGGTCGAATACCGGCGTGCCCTCCTCGAAATCGAGCGGGCGCAAGCCGGCATGTCGGTCGCGGCCGAGTAACCCAATCAGGCGGATGTGAGACGATGGGCAAGGTAACCGGCTTCCTCGAGATCGACCGTCGCGACCGGAAGTACCTTCCGGCTTCGGACCGGATCAGGAACTACAAGGAATTCGTCATTCCGCTCGGCGCGGAGGCAACCCGCGACCAGGCGGCGCGCTGCATGAATTGCGGCATCCCGTATTGTCACAACGGCTGTCCGGTCAACAACCAGATCCCGGACTGGAACGACCTCGTCTACAACGACAAGTGGCGCGAGGCGCTGGACAACCTGCACTCGACCAACAACTTCCCGGAGTTCACCGGCCGCGTCTGCCCTGCCCCCTGCGAGGCGTCCTGCACGCTGAATCTCGAGGACACGCCGGTCACCATCAAATCGATCGAATGTGCGATCGTCGACAAGGGCTGGCAGGAGGGCTGGATCATCCCCCAACTGCCGCGTGCCAAGACCGGCAGGAAGATCGCCATCATCGGCTCCGGTCCGGCGGGCCTCGCTGCGGCCCAGCAGCTCGCCCGTGTCGGCCACGAGGTGCATCTCTATGAGCGCCAGGCGCGCGCCGGCGGCCTGCTGCGCTACGGCATTCCGGACTTCAAGATGGAGAAGTCCCATGTCGAGCGCCGTGTCCGCCAGATGGAGGCCGAAGGCGTCGTCTTCCACTACAATGCCAATGTCGGCGTCGATATCGACCCGGCCGAGTTGCTGGCGCGCTATGACGCCGTCGGCCTGACCGGTGGCGCCGAGAAGCCGCGTGATCTGCCGATCGAGGGTCGCGAGCTCGCTGGCATCCAGTTCGCCATGGATTTTCTGCCGCAGCAGAACCGTCGCGTCGGCGGCGAGGCAGCCAACGGCAATGGTGCCGAGATCCTGGCGACGGGCAAGCATGTCGTGGTCATCGGCGGCGGCGATACCGGGTCTGACTGCATCGGCACCTCGGTGCGCCAGGGTGCGCTCTCGGTGACTCAGATCGAGATCATGCCGCAGCCGCCGGAGAAGGAAAACAAGGCGYTGACCTGGCCGAACTGGCCGCTCAAGCTCCGAACCTCCTCCAGTCACGAGGAGGGGGCCGAGCGCGACTTCGCCATCACCACGCTGAAGTTCACCGGCGAGAATGGCCAGGTCCGCCGGCTGAACTGCGCCCGCGTCGACAATGCGCTGAAGCCGATCCCGGGCACCGAGTTCGACCTCAGGGCCGATCTCGTCCTGCTCGCCATGGGCTTCGTCTCGCCGGTCCGTGAAGGCTTGATCGAGAAGCTCGGCGTCACGCTCGACAAGCGCGGCAATGTCGAGGCGAACACGCTCGCCTACAAGACTTCGGTCGAGAAGGTGTTTGTCGCCGGCGACATGCGCCGCGGCCAGTCGCTGGTCGTCTGGGCGATCCGCGAAGGTCGCCAGATGGCCCATTCCATCGACAAGCACCTGATGGGCGAGACCATCCTGCCGCGATAGGGAGATCCCTTCTCCCGCTCGGGGAGGACATGTCGCAGCCGGCGGCGCATGAGGGGAGCAGGTGGCCCGAGTTGCCCCTTGCCCGTCTCGGCGCTGCGGGGCTCCCCTTCTCCCGAAGGGAAGCGGGATATTCGTGTCGGTTCCGGTCAGTTCCGGCGCGGCCAGCGGTAATCGTCGATGCGACCCGGCTTCGGTTCGCTCGCGACCCCCTCGCCGAACACGCGGTCGAGCTGGGTGGCGAGGTCGCCCCGTCCTCTCGCCTCCTGGATCGAGGCGAGCAGCGCCCGGTCCCCATTGGACGACACCCCTGTCAGCGGCATGATCGGACCTGCGAGCGGCTTTGCCTGCAGCAAGGGGCCAAGGCCGCCGAGGTCGGGCAATCCCTGGACCATACGGTCGATCAGGCGTTCGATGCCGCCGGCCTGCAGTTCCGGATTGCTTGGAGCCCCGGTCTCGGGCGCGACCGGAAGCGCGATCACGCCTTGTTCCGGACGCCCCTCGATCAGACGGCGGATCACCACATCGATGAAGTGAGCGGCCTTGCGTGCCCCCGCCTTGGTGAAATGAATGCCATCGGCGGTGCGCAATCGCGTCGTCTGCCCGGATACATCGGGCCCCATCGCCCTATAGCGGTTCTCGGCATCGACATAACCGCCCCAGAGATCGATGTACTGGCCGCCGGCCCGCTCGACACGCTGCCGATAGACGTCGTTGAGAATGACATAGTCGGCGGTAAGGCGTGAATTCTGGACGGGCGGGAGACCGACCCAGAGCAAGGGAATGCGTTTCGCCGCAAAAKCCCCGGCGATGCCGTCGACCCGATCCCRATAGAGTTCCAGCCAACGCTCGCTCAGCGGCTCATGAAGGGTCTCGCCTTCACGGATCGCTTGCCGATCATTGAGCCCGAGCAGCATCACGGCGACGGTGATCTTCTGGTCGCTCGCYAGCAGATCGGTGACCGCCTTGGGCCAATCGTAGAAATCGGCGCGGACAAGACCGGATTCGAGTTTCGTCTTGCGCATCACCGCGACGTCGGGACGATCATTCAAGGCCTCGACGAGCCCGCCGACCACGAGATCGCCAAGCGAATCCCCCAGCACGACGATATGGTGGCTGACATCGACCTTGGGGATGACCGGATCGTCGCGTACGACCACCGGCGACGTCCTGCGTGCCTGGGCTGGCGCCACGCGCTGGCGCTGTGGCGCGGGCTGGGGCTGCGGCTGAAGTCGGCTGAAGGGAAAAACGAACCCGCGGCCACGCTGCAGCGTGGGATCACGCGTCAGCATCGTGTCGTTCTCGGCAAAGGAGGACGGCCCGCCGGTCAGCAGCAGGAGCAGGGCAGCCCCCAGAACCATCAGAAGTGAACGCAAACGCATGGCGCTCTCGGTCCTACGCCGGCCGACGGAGTTCGCCGGCATCATACCGCGGTCGGAGGCTGGAGTCAGCGCGCCCCACGCATGCGCGCGAGAAGCGCCGGCGTCGGGTAGCCATCGGCGATCTGGCCAGCGCTCAGCTGGTATTGGCGCACCGCCTCGCGTGTGCCGGTGCCGATGCGCCCGTCGGCATCATGATCATAGAAGCCAAGCACCTTCAGCCGCCGCTGCAGATCCTTGGTTCCTGCCATGTCCAGCCGCGGCGCCGAGACCGGCCATTCAGCCTGGATTGCCGGACGCCCTGCGATCCGGTCGCCGAGATGGCCGACCGCAAGCGCATAGGCGTCAGAGGAGTTGTATTTCTTGATGACGTCGAAATTCGCGGTCAGCAGCATGACGGGGCCGCGATAGCCGGCAGGAAAGAACAGCCGCGCCTCACCCGAGGATGGCAGCGCCCGCCCATCGGCCCGCCGCACCCCTGCCGCGTTGAAGGCAGAGAAACTTGCCTTGTTGATGCGGTGATCGAAATTCTCCGGGAGCCTCACTTCCATGCCCCAAGGCAGGCCCGGCACCCAGCCGTAGCCCTTGAGGTAGTTGGCGGTCGAGGCCAGTGCGTCGCTGGTCGAAGCCCAGATATCGGCATGCCCGTCTCCGGTGAAGTCGACGGCGTATTTCATGTAGCTCGACGGCATGAACTGGGTGTGCCMCATCGCTCCCGCCCAGGAGCCGCGCAGCTCGCTGCGCTCGACATAGCCCYTTTCGATCAGCTCGAGCGCCGTCAGCAGTTCATCGCGGAAGAAGTCGCCGCGATAGCGGATATGGGCGAGCGTCGCGAGCGAGCGGATCGTGTCCTTGTCGCCCTTGAACGAACCGTAATTGGTTTCCATGCCCCAGACGCCGAGCACGACCTCCTTGGGCACGCCATAGCGGGCTTCGACCTGGGCGAGCGTATTTGCATTGTCGGCGGCAGCGTCACGCCCGCGTGCGACGCGCGTGCCACCGACAGCGTTGTTGAGATAGGTCCAGATCGGCGCCGAAAACTCCGATTGCTTCTTCGTCAGCGCGACGATCGAGGCATCCGGCGTCACCCCGCGAAAGGCCAGATCGAAGGTCTTGCGCGAGATGCCGCGCGCCTGCGCCTGCGGCCAGAGCCGCTGCAGGAAGGCATCGAAGGACGCCTGGCCCTGCCCGGCGGTCGCAGCATTCGTGCTGTGCGAGCGCGCCGAGGCGTTGATCGAGCCTGTCGTCTGAGCCAGCGCCGGGACGAGGCTGGCTGTGGCCACGGCGAGGACGAGGGACAGGCGGCGCATGGGCAAAAACCTTGCTAGGACAGGCTGGGCGTAAACGACTTCAGCAACAGCGCCCGAACAAGATTAACCATGGGTTAACGTAGCGCAATCACCGCGCGTTTCGGGTCCGCAGAACCTCTTCCCAGGCCAGGGCTTGCGTCACGATCTGCGTCAGATCGTCATGTTCGGGCTGCCACCCGAGTTCGGCGCGGATGCGGTCGGCCTTGGCAACCAGGGACGCCGGATCGCCGGCCCGGCGCGGCGAGAGCTTGACCGGGAAATCCGTCCCCGACACCTGCTTCACCACCTCGACCACCTCCTTCACCGAATAGCCACGACCATAGCCGCAGTTCAGTGTCAGGCTGGCGCCATCATCGCGCAAATGATCGAGCGCCGCCAGATGCGCCCGCGCCAGATCGGTGACGTGGATATAGTCGCGCACGCAGGTGCCATCCGGCGTCGGATAGTCCGTGCCGAAGATCTCGAGCCCGGCGCGCTGGCCGAGCGCCGCCTGGCTCGCGACCTTGATCAGATGGGTGGCGTTCGCCGCGGACTGCCCGGAACGGCCGCGCGGATCGGCCCCGGCCACGTTGAAATAGCGCAGTGCCACATAGGTCAGGCCGTGGGCACGCGCGACATCGCCGAGCATCCACTCGCTCATCAGCTTCGAGCGGCCATAGGGGTTGATCGGCGCAAGTCCGATCTCCTCGGGCACGGGGCTGACGGCCGGCTCACCATAGACTGCTGCCGTCGAGGAGAAGATCACGTGCTTGACGCCACCGCGCACCGCGCTCTCGAGCAGGGCGCGCGTCTTCACGGTGTTATTGAGATAGTAACCAAGCGGATCGGAAACCGAATCGGGCACCACGATCTTGGCTGCGAAATGCGCAATCTCGGTGATGCCATGCTCGGCGATGACGCGCTCGACCAGAGCCTGATCGCCCATATCGCCTTGTACGAATGTCGCTTCCGGGGGCACGGCCCACCAGAAGCCGGTCGAGAGATCGTCGAGCACGACGACCTTTTCGCCGCGATCGAGCAGCTCCAGCACCATATGGCTGCCGATATAGCCGGCGCCGCCCGAGACCAGAATCGTCATGTATCGTCTCCGATTGTCATCGCTCTGGCATAGGCCTTAAGCAAAAAGGATTGACGACGCATCAAGCGACGATTGGTATCAGGAACAGGCTGGCCCGCCTTTCGCCAGAATTGCGCGACAGCCTTGGCAACAGCTGGCATTGATCGGGGCACGCCGGCTTCCTACGCTTTGCCCTTCCGACGCAGGCGCACCACGCTCGGTGCGCGAAATGGGTTTTTCATGACGAAACGCATCCGCAAGGCCGTCCTTCCCGTCGCGGGCCTTGGTACCCGCTTCCTTCCCGCCACCAAGGCGGTCCCCAAGGAAATGCTGACCATCGTCGACCGTCCGGTCGTCCAGCATGTCGTCGACGAGGCCAGGGCAGCCGGCATCGAGCATTTCGTCTTCGTCACCGGCCGCAACAAGGGCGTGATCGAAGACCATTTTGATATCGCCTATGAGCTCGATGACACATTGGCCAAGCGCGGCAAGATGAAGGAACTGGAGGCGCTCAGGGCGGATCTGCCGCCGGCGGGCGCCGCGAGCTTCCTCCGTCAGCAGGCTCCGCTTGGCCTTGRCCACGCCGTCTGGTGCGCACGCGATGTCATCGGTGACGAGCCCTTCGCCTTGCTGCTGCCGGATATGCTCCATCACAGCCTCGGCAAGGGCTGCCTCGCCGAGATGATCGACGCCTTCGAGAAGCACGGCGGCAACCACATCGGCGTGGCGCCGGTGCCGGACGACCAGACCCATCAATACGGGATCGTCGGCGTCGAGGACGTGAAGGCCAAGGTCTCGAAGATCACGAAGATGGTCGAGAAGCCGGCAAAGGGAACGGCCCCCTCGAATCTGCACATCACCGGCCGCTACATCCTGCAGCCGACGATCTTCAATCTGCTGGCGAACCAGGAAACAGGCGCCGGCGGCGAAATCCAGCTCACCGATTCGATGATCGCACTATCCCGGCAGGAGCCCTTCTACGCCGTGCGCTTCGATGGGGACATCTACGACACCGGTTCGAAACTCGGCTTCCTGACCGCCAACATCGCCTATGCGCTCCAGCGCGGCGACCTTGGCCCGCAACTGCGCGCGGAAATCGAGCGGCTGCTCGAGGCGTAACCGTCGCACCGTCGTTCCCGGGCCAGGCCCGATGCGGGCCCGGGAACCCGAGGTGATGAGGGGGCCGGCGCCGCGCCGGCCATCATGCCAAGCCTGGCTTAGAACTGCAGCCGCAGGCCGACCTGCGCGACATTGGCCGTGTAATCCGAGTTCGGCGCAGTCGAGTTCAGGCGTTCGTGGGTGAAGCTCGCCCGCACGGCGAAGGTCCGCGTCAGCTTGTATTCGAGCCGGGCGCCGATCGCCGTATAATCTTCACGCAGCCCCTGCCCCTCATAGGCGGTGCGGCCGAAGGTGGTGAAGCCGGTCACAGTCAGATTGCGGCGCAAGGCATGAGCCACCTCGAGGGTGGCTCGTCGCGCCCAGGTGCCGCTGCTGCCCGAGATCGTCGTATCGCCAAGCTCGGAGGTGCCGCGCAGCGTCACCGTCGTCAAAGGGGTCGGCGTCCACAGGATCGCGGCATCGCCAACCATGCCGCGCAGGTTCCTCAGCCGGGGATCCTCATAGGCCCGGTCCTGATAGCCCACGGACACTTCGCCCGTGACCAGCCGGCTGATTTCGAAAGTGGAGCCGACACTGACGGTGTACCCGTTCGAAGAGCGCTCAAACCCATTGGAATCCACCCGCTGGTCATACTGGCGCGTGTCAATATCGCCCTGGATGAAAGGCCTGAGGCCCGGCGTCAGCTCATAGCCGGCTCGTAGCCGCAAGCCATAGTCCGTCTGGTTGCGGTCGGCCTGGCTCAGGGTTGCGCCGCTGATCAGCTTCGCGTTCTCGAAGTCCTGGCGGTCGACTGAACCCCGTAGCGTCAGCTGCAGACGGTTGATGTCATGCGTGACACCGGCCGAGCCGCCATAGAAATAGGTCAGCGGCCGGCCGACGACCGGCGCATTGAGGTCCGGCGAACCGGGACGCTGCGTATCGAGCCTGAGGCRGCTTTCCAGCAGGATGCGGGTATCGCGGGTGGCATCGAGCCGAAGATCAAGCGCCCCCTCGCCATCCGGGCGCGAGGCTTCGCCATCGCGAAAATACTCGGAATAGGCGCCGCGCAGCCTGCCCCTCAACTGATGCACGTTCCAGTCCGACTGGATGCCAAGCTCGCCCTCGTAACGAGCGAAGCCTGAGCCCTTGTTCGGGCCGGAGACGCGCTGCGGATTGCTGTCATAGCCAACGGAATTCGTCGTCGCCGGGGTCAGAATGACATTGCCAAGCCTGAGCCCCAGCGGCGCGTAGGGGTCTTCCTCGACGATCGAACGCCGCCGCAGCGGCGGCGGCGCCGCCGGGCCTGGTTGCGGCAATGTCGAAACGGCCGGTTGGGGCGCGCGGAACTGGCGCTGCGTGACGCCGCGAAGGCCGGGCGCCAGGACCTGGCGGCTGGCGCGCGGCGGCGCGCGGTTGGAAATCGTCGAAGGCTGGTTCTGGATCAAGGCAGCCGGATCGCGCACCGCCTCGGGAATCGGCGAGGTCGCGTTCTGCTGTGCCTGATCCGGCGTCGCCTGGGCCTGGGCGACATAGGCGGGTACGGTGCTGCGCAGGCTCGGGGCCCGCGCCTGCTGCGCCCATGCCGTATCGATCGCTGGCCATGCCGCCGCAAGGCCTGCTGCTGCAGCGCCTGTCAAAAGCACGGTCGTGACGCGACGGGACACGAGGAGAGCGAACTCCGGAACAAGCCAAGGCGCGCCCGGATGGCGCGCATGGTTAACGGAGTTAGAACGAAGAGGGTTAACGTGCCGTCAATGCACCCTGCTGCGAGGCTTGGCAGCCCTGCTGCGAGGCTTGGCAGTCCTGCTGCAAGGCTTGACGGTGGAAGTCCCCGCCCGGACTGTGCTAGACGCCCCAGCCATGACAGCCGATATCCGCGCCTCGGCGCTCCGCACCATCGCGACCGAGCGCACCGGGCTCGATACGCTTCACACCGCGCTCGCCAACGGCCTGGGCGAACCCTTTGCAGCCGCTGTGGAGTTGATCCGCGCTGCCGCCGGCCGTGTCGTCGTCACCGGCATGGGCAAATCGGGCCATGTCGGGCGTAAGCTCGCAGCGACCTTGGCTTCGACCGGGACCCCTGCCCTCTTCGTGCATCCGGCCGAAGCGAGCCATGGCGATCTCGGCATGGTCCAGCCGGAGGATGTCGTCATCGCCCTCTCCTGGTCCGGAGAGGCGGCGGAGCTGTCCGCCATCGTCGCCTATACCCGCCGTTTCCGCGTCGGCCTGATCGCGCTGACCGCCAATGCCGAGAGCGCGCTTGGCCGCGAGGCCGACATTGCCCTCGTGATCCCGAAGGCGGAAGAGGCCTGCCCGAACGGGCTCGCCCCCACGACCTCGACGACCATGCAGATCGCGCTCGGCGACGCGCTCGCGATTGCGCTGCTCGAGGCCCGTGGCTTTTCGCGCCAGGATTTCTTCGTCTACCACCCCGGCGGCAAGCTCGGCGCGCAGCTCAAGACGGTCGAGAGCATCATGCATCGTGGCGAGGGCCTGCCCCGCGTCGGCCTCGACACTGCGCTGCCGGATGTGATCGCGATGATCTCGGCCAAGGGTTTTGGCTGCGCAATTGTCACCGATCTCGACGGGCGCCTCGCCGGCATCGTCACCGATGGCGACCTGCGCCGCAAGCTCGGCTCCGGCGGGCCGAGCGCTTTGCGCGCCCGCGATGTGATGACCCCATCCCCGCGCCGCATCGCCCCCGATGCGCTGGCCGTCGAGGCACTCGAGATGGTCAACCGGTTGCGCATCACGGCATTGGTCGTCGCGGACGCTGAGGAACGTCCGGTCGGCCTCGTGCATGTGCATGACCTGCTGACGCTCGGCGTCGCCTGAACCGTCAGGCCAATCGCTCGCGCAATGCCTTCGCCGCGTGCCGGGTGAAGGCCCGGACCCGGGCGGCATGACGCAGATCGGGATGGGTCAAAACCCAGATCTCGGATGCAAGCTCAGGAACCGGCTCGCTCAGGCGAGCCAGTCCGAGCGATGGCTCGTCGCCGAGATAGCTCGGCAAAAGCGCATGAGCCCCTGATCGCGCCGCAACGGCCGCCGCGAAGAATGAATCCACGCTTGCACCGACACGCTCCGTCGGAACGTGATCACGCAGCCAGCGCGCCGCCGGGGCATGCATCAGGGCCGGCGCAAGGCCGATCCATCGCCGAGTCGCCAGAAGCTGGGTCATGTCTCGCACACCTCCGTCGTCATTCGCCGAATAGGCTGCAAAGCCGAAGCGCGCGGCCCGCTGCCCGACCAGGGCTTCCGGCGGAGCATGCGTCGGCCTGATGGCAACATCGGCCTCGTTGCGCGCCATATCGGCCATCGCATTGGAGAATTGCAGCTCAACCGACATCTGCGGATGCGCGTCCGCGAAGCTGAGCACGATCGGCGCGACGATATAGGCCAGCGTATCGACCGTCGTGACCTTCAGCGTGCCGCGGAGGCGGTTGTCCCGGCCCGCGACCGCCCGGTTCAGTTCATCCAGCCGCTGCTCGATATCGCCCGCGCGCTGGATGATCTCCTCCGCGAGCACCGTCGGGACATAGCCGTCCACCCCGCGTTCGAAGAGCGGATTGCCAAGCCGACGCTCCAGCGCCTCGAGCCTGCGATAGGCCGTCGCCGGATGGGTCTGGAGCATCTCGGCCACCTGCTTCATCCGGCCGGCGCGCGCAATCGCGAGGATCAGGGCGAGATCATCATGGGTCAACATCGTCGTCGCATTCTTGCGAAATCATTTCGCATATCAAGCATTTGAAGTCGCATCAGCGCAATCCACCTTTCATGCAGTCGCGCTCCCGCTTGGAGCGTCTACGTTACGAGGTTTGCGTCACATGACACGGCTGCTCTTCATCCAGGCTTCCCCGCGCAAGGCGGATTCGGCCTCGTCTTCCAGCGCGCAGCACTTCCTTGCCGCCCTCCAGGCAAGGCTGCCCACACTCTCGGTCGAGACGCTCGACCTCTGGGCCGCGGAGCTGCCGCAATTCGACGGCGCCATGCTGGCGGCGAAATATGCCCGCCTCGCCAGGCGCGATCTCAACGCCCCGGAACAGGCGGCCTGGCGGGTCATCGAGGGAATGATCGCCCGTCTCGCCGGAGCCGATCTCGTGCTGATCGCGACGCCGATGTGGAATTTCGGTATCCCCTACAAGCTCAAGCACTGGATCGACCTCGTCACCCAGCCGGGGCTGAGCTTCTCCTTCGATCCTGCGACGGGATACACGCCGCTGCTGAGGTCGCGCCCGACGCTCGCCATCCTCGCAAGCGCTGGCGACTATAGCGAAGGGCCGAGCCGGGGTCGGCCCGATCTTGCGACGCCCTATCTCAAGGCAGCACTCGGCTTCATTGGCCTCAGCGACGCCATCGTGGTCTGCCAGGGGCCCACGATCGGTCCGGATCAGGAGGTCGCTGAAGGCCGCACGCATGTGCATGCCCGTCTTGAAGAGATCGCCGCCAGCTTTGCAGTCACGGTGGGAATTGGCACGGAACGGCTCAGGAGCGCGTCATGACAACGGGCTGGGCCTGGATCGCCCTCGTCGTCTCCGGCATCGTCGATGTCGCCTGGGCGCTCAGCATGAAGAAGGCCAACGGCTTTCGCGACCTGCACTGGGCGCTTGTCTCGGTGCTGCTTCTGGTCGTCTTCGTCGTGCTTCTGATCAAGGCGCTGGACGTGCTGCCGCTCGGCACGGCCTATGCGGTCTGGACAGGCATCGGCGCGCTCGGCTCGGTGCTCGTCGGCATCCTCGTCTTCGGCGAGCCGGCCACGATCGCCCGTCTCTTCTGGATCGCGCTGGTGCTCGTCGGCATCGTCGGGCTGAAGACGACGGCGTGAGCGGGTTACCCGCTCACTGCCTCTCGTAGAGCAACCGCGCCCGGATCGTGCCGTCGAGCGCCCTGATCTCGGCCAGGATGGCGTCCGCATCGGCACCGATGCGGTCGGCCTCCATCACGACATAGCCGATCTCGCCATCGGTCTGGTAGTTCTGGGCGGAGATATTGACCTCGCGCCGGGCGAAGATGTCGTTCAGCCGCCGCAGCATGCCGGGCTCGTTGCGCTGGACATGGATGAAGCGCGTCCCGATCGGACGCGGCGCCAGTTGCACCTGCGGGAAGTTCACCGCGCCGACAGTCGAACCGATATCCGAATAATCGACCAGCTTGCGCGCCACCTCGGCACCGATGCGCTCCTGTGCCTCCTCCGTCGAGCCTCCGACATGCGGCGTCAGGATGACATTGGGCAGGCCCTGCAGCGGCGAGACGAAGCGCTCGCTGTTCGAGGCAGGCTCCTTTGGGAACACATCGACGGCGGCCCCCGCAAGATGGCCGCTGCCCAGCGCCTCGGCCAGCGCATCGAGATCGACGACGGTGCCGCGCGAATTGTTGATGAGATAGCTGCCCTTGCGCATCGCGGCGATCTCGGCCTTGCCGATCATGCCATGGGTCGCGGGCGTCTCCGGCACATGCAGCGAGATCACGTCGCAGGAGCCGAGCAAGTGCTTCAGGCTGTCGACGGGTTCGGTATTGCCATGACGCAGCCGGTCGGTGTGGTCGAAATAGAGCACCCGCATGCCCATCGCCTCGGCCAGTGTCGAGAGCTGGCTGCCGATATTGCCGTAGCCGATGATCCCGAGCGTCTTGCCGCGCACCTCGAAGCTGCCATTGGCCGACTTGTCCCAGCCGCCGTCATGCGCAGAACGCGACCGGTCGGGGATGCGCCGCAGCAGCATGACGATCTCGCCAATGGTGAGCTCGGCGACGCTGCGGGTATTCGAGAACGGCGCATTGAAAACGGGGACGCCACGCGCGCGGGCGGCCTGCAGGTCGACCTGATTGGTTCCAACCGAGAAGCAGCCGACGGCAAAGAGGCGGCTTGCGCGCTCGAAAACGTCGGCCGTGAGCTGCGAACGCGAACGGATGCCGAGCACATGCACCTTCTCGACAGCCTTGAGCAGCTCATCGTGATCGAGTGCCTTGGGCAGGCGGATCATGTTGGTATAGCCGGCCTGGACCATCAGATCGGCAGCGGAATCATTGATGCCTTCGAGCAGCAGGACACGGATCCGGTCCTTTGGCAGCGACAGGCGTTCGGTCTGGTCTGGCATGGTGCGCTTCGCTTGCGGCGGGAGTTCCCTATAGACCCCGCGCATCGATATGGGCAGCCCGATTTCGCATCAGCGAGATGAACTGGCGGCGCAACGTTCAGGCTTTCTCGACCACCAGCGTCGCACCGTCGACGCGCACGACCCGCACTTCGGAGCCAGCCAGCAGCTCGGGCCCGGTGATTCGCCAGGAGGAATCGCCGACGCGGATGCGGCCCTCGCCACCGGTCATGGTGGCATCGAGCCTGAAGACCTTGCCGATCAGCTGCCGCCCGCGGTCGTTCAGACCCTGCGCCGCATCCGGTTCATCCGACTTGCGCCGGGTCAGGGCCCGGCCCGCAAGGACACTGGCGACCGACAAAGCCGCGAAGATCAGCGCCGCGCCTTGCCAGCCCACCCCGGTCAGGCCAACCACGAGCCCAGTCAGCAGCGCAGCAAGGCCGAGCCAGATCAGGAAGACACCGGGTGCCAGCAACTCGCCGCCAATCAGGACGAGGCCGATCACGACCCAGCCCCAGCCCCCGATCGATCCAAACCAGTCCAGCATCGTCGTACCCTCAGGCGCTCGTCCGGCCGGAGGCGGGAACCGAGCCGGTGCGGCGCGCCTCGATCGCGTCCTCGCCAAAAACCGCGCGCGTGAGCTGTGCGATGCCGCCGACCGTGCCGGCCAGCGCCGCTGCTTCGATCGGCACGATCACCACCTTGCTGTTTGGCGCGCTGGCGATGGCCTTGAGCGCATCGGTATAGCGCTCGGCGATCAGGAAATTCGCGGCCTGGATATCACCACGGCTGATCGCCTCGCTGACCATGGCTGTCGCTGCCGCTTCGGCCTGGGCCAGCCGTTCGCGTGCCTCGGCATCGCGCAACGCCGCTTCCTTGCGGCCCTCGGCTGCAAGGATCTGCGATTGCTTCTGCCCTTCCGCCTTGAGGATCTCGGCCTGCCGCAGGCCTTCCGCCTCCAGCACCGCCGCGCGCTTCTCACGCTCGGCCTTCATCTGCCGGTTCATCGCGCCGGCGATATCCGCGGGCGGCAGGATGTCCCGGATCTCGATGCGGGTGACCTTGACGCCCCAGGGCGAAGCCGCGGCATCCATGACCCGCAGCAACCGCTCGTTGATCTCGTCGCGATGCGACAGCAACTGGTCGAGATCCATCGAGCCGACGACGGTGCGGATATTGGTCATGGTCAGCACCATCAGGGCCTGATCGAGCGACGAAACCTCATAGCAGGCCTTGGCTGCGTCGAGCACCTGATAGAAGGCGGCAGCGTCGATCCGGACGCCGGCATTGTCCTTGGTGATCGCCTCCTGGCTCGGAATGTCGAGCACCTGCTCCATGACATTCACCTTGTGGCCGACCCGGTCGATATAGGGCACGATCAGGCCGAGGCCCGCCCCGAGCGTACGCGAATAGCGGCCGAAGCGTTCGATCGTATAATTATAGCCCTGCGGAACAGTGCGAACCCCCAGCGCGATCGTCAGGATGACGAGCAGCACCAGAATCACGACAACGATGT
Source organism: Allobosea sp. 01N443 (assembly GCF_056399325.1). NCBI lineage: Bacteria > Pseudomonadati > Pseudomonadota > Alphaproteobacteria > Hyphomicrobiales > Alloboseaceae > Allobosea > Allobosea sp. 01N443. Next base: position 45,681 of record NZ_JBFTRC010000018.1, on the reverse strand, counting down.
CGAAACTGAAGATCTGATTCATTTGGCTCCGCCAGTCCGCCAGTCACGCTCTGGAGTTTCATGCTCCAGCGTTCAAAGGGGCCCGAGGCCCCGATGCACGCAACCTGACGATTGCGACGACCATGTGCAAGCGGGGGCTGCATCGCTCAGCCTTCCAAGGCCTTTGAGACCCGCCGCATCAACTCGCCGACCATCGCGCATTCATCGTCGCTGAGCACGAGCATCATCGCCTCGATGCGCTGGACATGGATCGCCATCGCCTTGCGCGTCAGCACCTCGCCTTCCGGCGTCAGCCAGAGCCGGCGCACGCGGCGGTCAGCCTCGTCGCCACGACGCTCGATCAGCTCGCGCCGCTCCAGCTCCGGCAGCAGCATGCTCATCGCGCTKCGGCCGACGAGCAGCTTCTCCGCCAGCGCCTGCTGGGTCAGGCCCGGCACATGGAAGACATTCGCAAGAACGTCATAATGCGCGAGCTGAATGCCGAGCGGCGCAAGCGCCTCGCTGAACACCTTCTTCCAGAGCGCGTGCACGCGCGCGACCGCGATCCAGTTATGGAAGCGCGGCAGTTCCCAGGGCAGCACCTGCCTGTCCTCAGGCTGAGCCATGTCGGAGTTCGCCGAAATCGGCTCTTGCTTTTTGTTCATGGTTGAACATATTTGTTCAGCATTGAACGAACTAGAGGTCGCACCATGGCCGGTTCAGCACTCCGTATCATTCGACCGCTCATCCGCCTCTCCAGCTTCGTTGCACCGAAGACGGCCGGGCATCTTGCCTTCAAGGCCTTTTGTACGCCGCCACGGCGGCAACAGGGAACCGCGAAACGAAAGGCGGCCACAAAAGCCGCATCCGAACGGCTGGCCGGCGCGACACGCCACGCCATTCCCTACCCCTGTGGCTCGGTCACCGCCTATCTCTTCGAGCCGAACGGGCAGAAGCCGTCCGGTTCCCCTTCGCCGTCCGTGATCCTCCTGCATGGCTGGATCAGCGAGGCGGCCTTCATGACCGCCTTCGTCGCGCCGCTGACCGCGGCCGGCTTCCGTGTCGTCGCCTATGATCTGCCCGCCCATGGCGACTCGACGGGCAGCGAGCTCAATATTCCGCTCGGTGTCGCCAGCCTCGCTGCCGTCGCGCGCGCCTTCGCACCGGTCCACGCCATCGTGACTCATTCCTTCGGTGGAGCGATCGCCRTGGCTGCGCTCGCCCGCACCGTACCGGGGCAGCCGGCCGTCACGGCGAACCGGCTGGCGCTGATCGCCGCCCCCTCCTCGATCACCGAGATCACCCGCCAGTTCGGCACGACGATCGGTCTCGGCCGGCGCGGCCAGGCGGCGCTGGAACGACGCATCCATGTCGTAGCTGGCAACCCGGTCGAGGCCTTCGAGGGTCGTAACCAGCTCGCAGCGATCGCCAAGCCGACGCTGGTGATCCATTGCCGCGACGATCGGGAACTGGGTTTTCACCATGCCGAGGCCTTGGCCGCAGCCGGGCCCGGCGTCACGCTCGAGCCCGTGAAGGGGCTCGGCCACCGCCGCATCCTGCAGGCGAAGGCAGTGGTCGAAAGCGTCAGCCGGTTCGTGGCCGGTTAGGCTTCTGCGCTGCGGCCGCAACGGCTGCCGCAGCCGGTGCGCGAAAGCGCTACACCCAGCCCATCAGCTCGCGGCGCACGACGGCCTCGAGCACCCTGATCCCCTCGTCGGAATCGTTCAGGCACGGTAAATAGGCGAACTGCTTGCCGCCATTGTGCAGGAAGATCTCGCGGTTCTCGACATCGAGCTCTTCCAGGGTTTCCAGGCAGTCCGCCGAGAAGCCCGGCGCAACGATGGCGAGCGATTTCGTTCCTGCTTCGGCCAGCGCCTTCACGGTCTCGTCGGTATAGGGCTGCAGCCACTCATCCGGCCCGAAGCGTGACTGGAAGGTCAGGCGGAAGCGCTCTTCCGGCAGGCCGAGTTCGTCGCGCAGCAGCCGCCAGGTCTTGACGCACTGGCAGTAATAAGGATCGCCCTTGAGCAGATATTCCTTCGGCATGCCGTGGAACGAACAGAGGATCACGTCCGGGTCGAAATCGAGCTTGGCGAGCGAGGCGCGCATCGAGGTTGCGAGCGCCGCGATATAGACGGGATCGTCATGGTAGGGCGGCGCGACCCTGACCGCGGGCTGCCAGCGCATCTGCATCAGCGCCCTAAAAGCCTGATCGCAGGCGGTTGCCGAGGTCGGCGCCGCATATTGCGGATAGAGCGGCACCATCAGGATGCGGTCGCAACCCTGGTCCTGCAGCGCCTTCAACCGGCTTTTCACATCGGGAAAGCCGTAACGCATCGCCCAGTCGAAGACGATGCGCTCGCCGGCATAGGATTTCAGCCGCTCCGCGAGCTGCTCGGTCTGCGAGCGCGTGATCGTCTTCAGCGGCCCCTCATCGCGCTCCTTGTTCCAGATCGAGGCATAGTCCTTGCCCTTCCGGCCCGGCCGCGTCGTCAGGATGATGAGGTTGAGTAGCGGCCACCAGACCCAGCGCGAGGTCTCGATCACCCTGCGGTCGGACAGGAATTCCTTGAGATAGGCCCGCATCGGCCAGTAACCCGTGCCTTCCGGGGTACCGAGATTCATCAGCAGCACGCCGATGCGCGAGCCACGCAACGGCCGATGGTCGGAGGGCAGCTTCACGGGGAGTGGGCCGGCGGCGGGCTTGGTCTTGACTGTCATCGATCCCGGACTTTCGTTTCTTCGTGATTTAGACGAGTTAGAGCATTCGTCCAGCCGCGAAGGCCCGGGGTGCGACATCGGCACCCCTGCATAATCGGCTAACCGTTTCCGCTGGTCAGCGGCACGCGGTTTGCTAATCTGGATTTCTTCTCAACAGGGCCTTGCTCCATGACCAAGCTGACCCGTCGCCGCGCTCTCGGCGTCCTTGCCGCCCCGGCCGCGCTTGCCGCCACCGCGCCGGTTGCCAGGGCGCAAGCTCCGGCCCCTGCCTTCACGCTGCTGCTGCTCAACGACATCTACAAGATGAGCGACGACAAGGGCCGCGGCGGCTTCGCCCGCGCCTCGGGCATCGCCAAGGCCGAACGGGCTCGCGGCATACCCGTGCTCTTCTGCCACGCGGGCGACTGCTACTCCCCCTCCCTGATGTCGGGCTTCGACCAGGGCGCCCATATCGTCACGATGCAGAACAAGATGGGCATCGACGTCTTCGTGCCCGGCAACCACGAGTTCGACTTCGGCAAGGACAATTACCTCAAGCTCACCGCCGCCCAGACCTACCCGACCTTTGCCGCGAACCTGCGTGACGCCGCCGGCAACGCGCTGCCCGGCCACAAGGACTCGCAGATCTTCGAGCTTGGCGGCATCAAGGTCGGCGTCATAGGCACCACCTATGATCCGACGCCGCAGCTCTCCAATCCCGGCGACCTGAAATTCTCCTCGACCATGGAGGCCTTGCGGCGCGAGGCGCGGGCGTTGAAGTCGCAGGGCGCCGATATCCTMGTCGGTGTCGTCCATGCCGACCGCGCCACGGATTTGACGATCGTGCGCTCGCGCGTCGTCGACATCCTGCTCACCGGGCACGACCATGATCTCGCCATCGCCTATGACGGCAAGGTCGTGATGGTGGAATCGAACGAGGAGGGCAATTACGTCACCGCCATCGATATCGCCGCGAAGGTGACCGGCGAGGGCGCCAATCGCCGTGTCGAGTGGACGCCGACATTTCGCGTCAACGATTCCCGCGCTGCGACGCCCGATCCGGAGGTTGCCGCGATCGTCAAGGGCTACGAGAGCGAGCTGTCGAAGGAACTCGACATCGAAATCGCGACGCTCGCCGCCCCGCTCGATTCCCGCACCAGCATGATCCGCACGCAGGAAACCGMGATCGGCAACCTGATCGCCGATGCGATCCGCGCTGCAACCGGCGCCCAACTCGCCATCACCAATGCCGGCGGCATCCGAGCCAACAAGCAATACGCCGCTGGCCACAAGGTCACCCGGCGCGACGTGCTGAGCGAGCTGCCCTTCGGCAACGCCACCGTGATGGTCGAGATTACCGGCAAGGACGTGAAGGACGCGATCGAGAACGGGCTGAGGGACGCACCGCAAGGCGCGGGGCGTTTCCCTGTGGTCTCGGGTCTCAGCTTCGAGGCCGATCTCAAGCAGCCGCAGGGCTCGCGCGTCACAGCTGTCACCGTCGACGGCAAACCGATCGAGCCCACCGGCAAGTACACGGTCGCCTCCAACAATTTCATGCTGGAAGGCGGCGATGGCTACACTGCGCTCGGCCGCGGCCGGACGTTGCTCGGCCTGACCGACGGCAAGCTCATGGCGAACGAGGTCATGGTCTATCTGCGCCGACTCGGCACCGTCGACGCAAAGGTCGAGGGACGGGCCGTCCTGAAGTGAGCGGTTATGCGGCGGCGCTGACGCGCTTTCTGGCAAGTCGGGCAAGCAAGGACTGGCGCGAACTCGCTGTCTTCCGTCCTGGAGGCGCTGCAGAGCGGGCGGCCGCGGCTGCCGATGCCGAGCGCGCGGCCGGGCATGTCGTGGCGCCCGCACCTGAACGGCTGCTCGCTGCCCTGGCGGAAACGCCATTCGAGACAGTGCGGGCATTCGTACTCGGCCAGGACCCCTATCCGACACCCGGCCATGCCAATGGCCTTGCCTTCTCCTATGTCGGCCCGCCGCCTCTGCCGCGTTCGCTGGTCAATATCTACAAGGAGCGGACGGAGGATCTCGGACAGGCCGCACCGGTGAGCGGCGACCTGTCATCCTGGGCCTCGCAGGGTGTGCTGTTGCTCAACACGGCCCTGACGGTGCGCGAAGGCGCGAGCAAGGCGGGCTCGCATCTCTCGCTCGGATGGGGGGCGGTCACGGACGCGATCATCACCGCTGTCTCGACCTCGCGTCCGCATGTCGTTTTCCTGCTCTGGGGCGCTCCGGCGCAGGCCAAGCGCGGCCTGATCGATGAGCGCCGGCATCACGTGATCGCCAGCGCGCATCCATCGCCGCTTTCGGCGCGGCGGGGCTTCTTCGGGTCGAAACCGTTCAGCCGGGCGAATGAGTGGTTGGTGGCAAAGGGCGAAGCGCCGATCGCCTGGTGACGGGCGCGACGCCGTTGGATCGCTTCAACCTCCCGCGCCGACCGGCATGGCTACCGGAAGCGGAGCACAGCCTATCCTGCACGCAGACACTGGAAGCACGGACCGTCGCGTMGGCGACGGGGATCGTGGACCCGGCGCCATTCCTATCCCACCGGCCGCTCGTCGGCGATGACCTTTCCGTCATTGGGCAATGCCCCGAGCGGCAGGATCTCCACCGCTCCCTTGAGCTTTGTCACCTGCTGCAGGGTCGAGGACATCGCATCGACAAGTCCGGCGGGCTCGGCATAGATCTCGGCCTTGAGCGTCATCGTGTCGAGCTCGTCGGCGCGGCCGATGACCAGCCTGAGCTTGGCGATCTCCACGTGCCGCCTGGCGATCTCGGCGACCTGCTCTGGCCGCACGAACATGCCCTTGATCTTGGCGGTCTGGTCGGCGCGCCCCATCCAGCCCTTGATGCGCGTATTGCTCCGGCCGCACGCGCTCGCGCCCGGCAGCACAGCCGTGAGATCCCCGACGGCCAGCCTGATCTGCGGGTGATGCGGATCGAGATTGGTGACGACGATCTCGCCAACCTCGCCTTCGGCCACAGGATCGCCCGTACCCGGCCGCACKATCTCGATGATCAGGTTCTCGTTCAGAAGCATGCCTTCGCGCGCCGACGTCTCATAGGCGATGACGCCGATATCCGCAGTGGCATAGAGCTGATAGGCATCAATGCCGCGCTCCTTGACCCAAGCTTGCAGCGAGGGCGGGAAGGCAGCCCCCGACACCACCGCGCGCTTGATGCAGGAGATATCGACGCCACGCGCCTCGGCGGCCTCGATCAGGATCTTCAGGAAATCCGGCGTGCCGGCATAGGCTTGCGGCCGATAGGCCGAGATCACCTCCATCTGCTGCTCGGTATTGCCCGGACCGGCCGGTATCACAGCGCATCCAAGCGCACGTGCGGCCGAATCCATGATGAACCCGCCCGGCGTCAGGTGGTAGCTGAAGGTATTGATGACGATATCGCCGTGACGGAAGCCCGCCGCAAAGAGCCCGCGCGCCGCGCCCCAGGGATCAACTCCCGTGCCCTCGGGCTCGAAGATCGGGCCGGGCGAGGTGAACAACCGGCCAAAGGACCCTGGCGATGCCGGCACGAAACCGCCGAAGGGCGGAGTGCCCCTGTGCAGTGCCGGCAGGTCGGCCTTGCGGAGCACCGGCAGCCGCGACAGCGCATTGCGATCGGTGATCGCTGCCGTGTTGAGCCCCTTCAGCCGCTCGGCATAGGCAGGCGCGGATAAGGCAGCCTCGAGCACGGGCCTCAGCCTCGCGAAGAGATCGGCCTCGCGCGCGTCGGAAGTGCGGATTTCGAGATCGTCGAGATGATCGCTCATCGCTTTTGTCCTTGCGGAGCTTTGGCTCAGCGGATGATGCGCAGGATGCGCAGGAAATTGAGGAGGCCGACGAGAGCGCCGGCCACATAGGTAAAGGCGGCCGCCCTCAGCACGCCGCGCGCTGCCGGTAGGTCGCGCCCGTCGAGATAGCCGTCTCTGGACAGGATCGGCAGCGCCTTGCCGAAGCTCGCGTCGAACTCCAGCGGCAGCGTCACGAGATGCACGACAAGACCGACGCCGAGCATTGCGATGGCGATGCCGGCCTGCATCAGTCCGATCGCAGGAACATGGGTGACGGCCATCACCAGAGGCGCAGTGAGCAGGATCGCCATCGCGACCTTGTCGAAGATGCCGAGGAAGCGCGCGAGCGCCGTACGCCAGGTAAAGAGCGAGCTGCCTTGCGCGTGCTGGATGGCATGCCCGACCTCATGCGCCGCCACTGCGACGGCCGTGATCGAGCGCCCATCGTGATTGTCAGGCGAGAGCCTGACCGCACGCGCATCGGGGTCATAGTGATCGCCCGCCGCGGAGGCCTCGACCGTGACGGCATCAAGCGAGAATCGATCAAGCAGGTGCCGGGCGAGTTCGCCTCCGGTTCCCGGCAGATCCGGCCGGGCGGCCGCATGCTTGCGCATCTGGCCGCGCACCCAGGACTGCGGCCCGAAGATGAGCACGATCAGCAGCACTGCGAGCACGAGATAGAGCATCCGACCGCTTCCGCCTTGTCCGGATCACGAAAGCCAGCGCTTGCGGCGCTTGTAGCTCTTGACGTCGCGGAACGATTTCTTGTCGCCCTCGGCCACGCCCAGATAGAACTCCTTCACGTCCTCGTTTTCGCGCAACATCTGCGCCTCGCCGTCCATGACGACACGGCCCGTCTCCATGATGTAGCCATAGGTTGCGTAGCGCAGCGCCATGTTGGTGTTCTGCTCGGCGACGAGGAAGGAAACGCCGTCCTCCGCATTGAGGCGACGGACGATCTCGAAGATCTCCTCGACGATCTGGGGCGCGAGCCCCATCGACGGCTCATCGAGCAGGATCATCTTGGGCTTCGACATCATGGCGCGGCCGACCGCGCACATCTGCTGCTCGCCACCCGAGGTATAGCCGGCCTGCGAGTTGCGCCGCTGCTTCAGGCGCGGGAACAGCTCATAGATCTTCTCGAGGTCGCGCTTGATCGCGGCATTGCCGTCGCGCCGGGTGAAGGCGCCGGTCAGCAGGTTCTCCTCGATCGAGAGATGGCCGAAGCAATGGCGGCCTTCCATGACCTGGATGCAGCCGCGCCGGACGAGTTCGTTCGGCGACATCCGATCGACCCRCTCGCCATCGAACACGATCGAGCCCTTGGTGACCTCGCCGCGCTCGGCCTTGAGCAGGTTCGAGATCGCCTTCAGCGTCGTCGTCTTGCCCGCGCCATTGGCGCCGAGGATTGCGACAATGCCCTTGCGCGGCACCTGCAGGGAGACGCCCTTGAGCACCAGGATGACGTGATCATAGATCACCTCGATATTGTTCAGCGACAGGATGGTGTCCGTCGCAGCGGCGGGGGCGGGCTTCTCGAGGGTGGCGGTCGACATTGCGTGCTCCTTCCCTCTCCTTGTGGGGAGAAGGTGATCCGGCACAGCCGGATCGGATGAGTGAAGGACGGACGAGGTCAGGCGCTGCCGCACTCGTCCGTCTGCTTCGCAGGTGCCTCCTCCCCCGGAGGGGAGAAGGCTGAGCTCACATCAGGACGACTTCTCGCAGGACTCGGTCCGCTTCGGCCAGCCGGCGTTCTTCTCGGCATAGTCCTTGGCGGCGGCCTCGATCAGCGGACGCACCTCGTCCTTCAGCGGCTCGATCCAGTCCGAACCCTTGGTCCACTTGGTGCCGTCCCATTCGGCGACATACATCTTGCTATGGCCGGAATGGTCGCTGCAGGAGATCGTCGACGGGGTGCCGAAACCCTCCATGCCGATTTCCTTCAGGCGGGCCTCGGTGATGTTGAGGCCCTCGAGACCACGGCGCAYGTCCTCGGCATTGACCACCTTCTTGCCGGTGAGCTTCTGCGCGTTGCGGATCGCCTCGACCACGAGCATCGAGTTGTAGACGCCGCGGTTATAGAGGTTCTCGCCGACCTTCTCCTTCGGCGCCAGGCTCTTACCCTTCTCCACGACATGTTTGATGATGTCCTGGATGACCGGGAAATTGGTGCCCGCCGCATTGAAGTTGAGCGACTTGTAGCCCTTTGCCTCGGCCCCGCCGGCCCGCGCATCATCGTCGCCGCCGGCCCACCAGACGCCGACCAGCTTGTTGATCGGGAAGCCGTTCTTGATGGCCTCCTTCACGGCCGTCGGGTTCATCGCGCCCCAGCCCTGGTTGTAGAGGTAGTCCGGGCGGTCACGCCGGATCGAGAGCCAGAGCGAGCCCTGGTTCTGCATGTCGGCTGCAGCGACCGGATACAGCTTGAGCTCGAAGCCGTATTTCTTGGCGAGGTTCTCAAGAACCGGGATCGGCTCCTTGCCGAAGGGCGCATCCAGATGGATCAGGCCGAGCTTCTTGCCCTTGAGCTTGTCCATGCCGCCGAACTCATTGGCCATGTGCTTGACCATGACCGAGGCGCCATCCCAATAGGTGAAGGGCGGGATGAAAACCCAGGGGAAGGTCGAGCCTTCGGCCGAAGCAGACAGGCCATAGGCCATCGACAGGATCGGGATCTTGTCGATATGGGCACGCGGGATCGCAGCCAGCGTCGCGCCGGTCGACCACGGGCTGTAGACGATCGTGTTCTTCGACTTCGCCTGCTCGTAGCACTCGATCGACTTCTTGGTGTCGTAGCCGGTCTCGCATTCCTCATAGATGACCTTGACGCCGTTCACGCCGCCGTCGCGCTCGTTGATCATCGCGATATAGTCGCGCATGCCGTCGCCGATCGGGATGCCGGAGCCCGAGAACGGTCCGGTGCGATAGGCATTGTTGGCGAAATAGACGCTGTCCTGCGCCGCCACCGGAGCGATCACCGCTCCCGCCGCGAGCAGCGCGCCGAGCGCCGCGCCCTTCATCAAACCAGTCTTCTTCATCTGTTCCCTCCGTGGTTGCATCGGGCGACCTTTTCGCGGCCTGCCCGTTGTCTCCTGCCCTCCGCTTGACGATGGCGGCGGGTCGTATTCTTGGGCCCTCCCGGCCGAGGCACGCGCCTCAATAGGGGAAGGGCCACGTCCGCAACTTCTGCTTCGTGATCTGCCAGAGCCGCGCCAGGCCATGCGGCTCGACGATCAGGAAGATGATGATCAGGGCGCCGACCAGCATGAAGGTGACATGCTCGGCCGCCGCGCCCGAGAGCGGCACGCCGAGCGCCGGCAGGCCGAATTTGAGGATGGTCGGCAGGCTCGCGATGAAAGCCGCGCCGAAGAAGGAGCCGATCAGCGAGCCCAGGCCCCCGATGATCACCATGAACAGAATGTTGAACGACAGGCGGATGTTGAAGACGTCCGCGGCTTCGCCGCCGCCATACCAGAGGAAGATCATCATCGCGCCGGCGACGCCGGCATAGAAGGACGACACTGCGAAGGCGAGCAGCTTGGCGTTCAGCAGCTTGATGCCCATCAGTTCGGCCGCGATATCCATGTCGCGCACCGCMATCCAGGAGCGGCCGAGTCTGCCGTGCACGAGGTTAGAGGCAAACCAGGTCAGGACGACGACAAGACCGAGGCAGACGAAGTAGCGCGTTTCCGCCGAGGCCGACGCACCCGTGACCGGGACGCCGAACAGGCTGCGCAGCGGCACCTCGATGGCCCCAGACGCATTGTAGTTGAACAGCCAGGGCACACGCACGAAGGCCCATTGCAGGAAGAACTGCGCGGCAAGCGTCGCGACCGCGAGATAGAAGCCCTTGATGCGCAGTGAGGGCAGCCCGAACAGCACGCCGATCGCGGCCGAGAACAGGCCGGAGACCAGGATCAGGACGATGATGTTCACGCCTGGAAAGAGGGTCGTCAGCTTGTAGCAGGCATAGGCGCCCACACCCATGAAGGCAGCCGTGCCGAGCGAGATCAGCCCGGTATAGCCCGTGAGGATGTTGAGCCCGATCGCAGCCAGTGAGAAGACCAGGAACGGGATCATCACCGTCGCGATGAAGAAGTCGTTGCCGATCAACGGGATGCCGATGAAGGCGATGGCGAGGATGACCGCAATGCCGATCCGGTCCTGTCGGAGGGGGAACACGGCCATGTCGGCGGCGTAGGTGCTCTTGTATTGGCCGGCTTCGCGATAGAACACGGTTTCAGCCCTTCAGATTCGTTCGATGATCTTGTCGCCGAACAGGCCCTGCGGCCGGAACAGCAGGAAGCCGAGCGCGATGAAATAGGCGAGCCAGCTCTCGATGCCGCCGCCGATCAGCGGGCCCCAGTAGAACTCGCCGAGCTTCTCGCCGATGCCGATGATCAGCCCGCCGACAATCGCGCCCGGGATCGAGGTGAAGCCGCCGAGGATCAGCACCGGCAACGCCTTCAGCGCGACGATCTCGAGCGCGAAGGATACGTCCGAACGCGCACCCCACATGATGCCGGTGATCAGTGCGACGATGCCGGCGGTGAACCAGACGATGACCCAGATCTGGTTCAGCGAGATGCCGACCGAGAGCGCCGCCTTGTGGCTGTCGGCGACCGCGCGCAGCGCCCGGCCGATGCGGGTGTATTGGAAGAACACGGCCAGCGCAGCGATCATGATCGAGGCGATGATCGCGGCCGCGATATCGATCTTCTGGAAGGAGACGAAGCCGCCGAGGATCTTCGCGTCGATCGCCCCCTTCGGCAGATAGAGTTCGCTCGTGATCATCTGCTTCGGGTTGCCGCCGAAGACGGCCTCGCCAAAACCGATCAGGAAATAGGTGATGCCGAAAGTCGCCATGAACAGGATGATGTCGGGCTGGTTGACCAGCGGACGCAGCACCACCCGCTCGATGGTGAAGGCGAGCAGGAACATCACGCCGAGCGTCAGGATGACGGCCAGGAACGCCGGTACGCCCTTCTCATGCAGGCCGACCAGCGTCAGCGCCGCAAAGACGACCATGATGCCCTGGGYGAAATTGAAGACGCCCGATGCCTTGAAGATCAGCACGAAGCCGAGCGCGATCAGCGCATAGAGCACGCCCGAAACGAGCCCTTCCCATATCGTCTGAACCAGCAGGTCCGGAGCCGAAACCATTTGCTGGAACGGGTCGATCAACACCTTGTGCAGCGTGCCGGAGGAATCGAGCTGTGCACCGACGATCGCGGCAAGGATGATGCCCACAAGAATAAGGCCGGTCTTGATCCAGCCATTGCTGAGCAGGTTGGGCGCAGGCCGCGCAGCGACTTCGCTCATGGCAGGATGTCCTTGGTTGGCGATCGCATCATGGCCGTCTCCAGATCCGGGTAAGGCCGAGAGGCCCCGCGCACAGGACGGCGACGCTCGCGGTCGCAAGTGGAAGCTTCGATGATCCCGACATCAGCCGGCATACCCTCGAACTCCGCAGATCGGATCCGTGCAGCATTGATGCCTCCCTCAATGCGCCACGCCGAGATAGGCATCGATCACCTTCTGATCCTGCTTGACCTCGTCGGGCGTGCCGTCTGCGATCTTGCGGCCGTATTCGAGCACCACGACACGGTCGGACAGGTCCATGACCACACCCATGTCGTGCTCGATCAGCGCGATCGTCGTGCCGAACTGGTTGTTCACGTCGAGGATGAAGCGGCACATGTCCTCCTTCTCCTCGAGGTTCATGCCGGCCATCGGCTCGTCGAGCAGCAGGAGTTCCGGTTCCATCGCCAGCGCGCGGCCCAGCTCGACACGCTTCTGCAGCCCGTAGGGCAGCTTGCCGACCGGCAGCTTGCGGATGTGCTCGATCTGCAGGAAGTCGATGATGTCCTCGACCACCTTGCGGTGCTCGATCTCCTCGGCCATCGCCGGCCCCTGCCGCAAGGCCTGCCAGAAGAAGCCGCGCCGCATCTTCAGCGTGCGCCCGGTCATGATGTTGTCGAGCGTCGACATGCCCTTGAACAGCGCGACGTTCTGGAAGGTCCGCGCGATGCCGGCCGCAGCCGCCTGATGCGGCTTCATCCTGGCGCGGCGCACGCCCTTGTAGGTGATCTGGCCTTCCTGCGGATGATAGAAACCATTGATGCAATTCAGCATCGAGGTCTTGCCGGCCCCGTTGGGGCCGATGATGGCGCGCACCTCGCCCTTGCGGATGTCGAAGGAGACGCCGGAGATCGCCTTCACGCCGCCGAAGCGCAGCGAGACATTCTCGACCGAGAGCAGGATCTCGCCCTTCTTGGCGGGGATCGGCGTGCCGGTGACGTTCATGGGTTCCGCATTCATGCTGCCCTCGCCGCGCCAGGTCGCTCGGGCGCCGTTGCCGGGTAGGTCTTGGCGTCACGCACCTTGACCCTTGCGGAAATCACGCCCTTGCGGCCATCCTCGAAGGTGACTTCGGTAGAGATGTCGGCCTCACTCGAGCCGTCATAGAGCGCGTTCACCAGGGGCGCGTAGCGTTCGGCGATGAAGCCGCGCCGGACCTTCTGGGTCCGCGTCAGCTCGCCATCGTCGGCGTCGAGTTCCTTGTGCAGGATCAGGAAGCGCTTGACCTGGGCTCCGCCCATCGCCGGCTCGGACGCCAGCGACTTGTTCACCTCGCCGATATGTTTGGCGATCATGCCGTAGACGAGATCGTGGCCGGCCAGTTCCTGATAGGAGGCATAGACGACATTGTTGCGCTCGGCCCAGTTGCCGACGGCCGTCAGGTCGATATTGAGCGCAACCGTCGCGTAGTCGCGGCCTTGGCCGAAAGCGACCGCCTCCTTGATGTTCGGATAGAACTTGAGCTTGTTCTCGATGTATTTCGGCGGGAACAGCTCGCCGGAATTGAGTTTCCCGACATCCTTGGCCCGGTCGATGATTTTGAGATGGCCGGTCTCGTCGAAGAAACCGGCATCGCCGGAACGGACATAACCATCCGCGGTCATCGTCTCTGCCGTCTTCTCCGGATCCTTGTAATAGCCGCCGAAGATGGAGGGCGACCGGTAGAGGACCTCGCCATTCTCATCGAGTTTGATCTCGACCAGCGGCGCCGGGCGGCCGACGGTGTCGGCCCGGATTTCGCCATTGGGCTGCATGGTGATGTAGACCCCGGCCTCGGTCTGGCCGTAGAGCTGCTTCAGGTTGACGCCGATCGACCGGTAGAAGCGGAAGATCTCGGGGCCGATCGCCTCGCCGGCGGTGTAGCCGACCTTGATGCTGGTCAGGCCGAAACGATTGCGCAGCGGAGCGTAGATCAACGCGTCGCCGAGCTTGTAGAGCAGCCGCGCTCCGAGCGGGACCGGCTCGCCGTTCAGGATCTTCTCACCATGCTTCTTCGCCACGCCGAGGAAGAAATGGAACATCTTGCGCATCAACGGCCCGGCATCCTCCATGCGCACCATGGTGATGGTCAGCATGTTCTCGAAGACCCGCGGCGGCGCGAAAGCGTAGGTCGTGCCGACCTCGCGGCGATCATCGATCACCGTCTCCGGCCCTTCAGGGCAGTTGACGCAGAAGCCGGCGACGATCGCCTGCGCATAGGAGAAGACGTGGTCGCCGACCCAGGCGATCGGCAGATAGGCGATGACCTCGTCTTCCTCGTTCAGCCCGTCGAACTGGCAGCCGATCTCGGCCGCCGTGATGACATTGTAATGGCTGAGCATCACGCCCTTGGGGCGGCCGGTGGTACCCGAGGTGTAGAGGATGACAGCGAGGTCCGAGCCGGTCCCGGCCTCCATCTCGCGGTCGAGCCCGGCCGACGCTGCTGAATTCGCCTTCAGGGCCTTGGCCCCGGCCTCGATCACGCGACCAATGTCGTGCAGCTTGGCATGGTCGTAATCACGCAGGCCACGCGACTCGTCGTAGAGCATGTTCCTCAGGCGCGGCAGGCGGTCGGCGATCGAGAGCACCTTGTCGACCTGCTCCTGGTCCTGGACGCAGGCAAAGACCGCCTCGGCATGGTCGAGCACATAGGCCATCTCGTCAGCGACGGAATCGGCATAGACCGGCACCGGAATGGCGCCGAGCCACTGCGCCGCGCACATCGACCAGTAGAGGCGTGGCCGGTTGTAGCCGATGATCGCGACCTTCTCGCCGCGCTTGAGACCGAGTTCCTGCAATCCCTTGGCATAGGCACGAACCTGCTCGGCCATCTCGGCCCAGTTCCAGGATTGCCAGATGCCGAGATCCTTGTGCCGGTATGCCGTGCGGCTGCCGCGCTCACGCGCATTGCGCATCAGCAATTTCGGAAAGGTATCCGCCTGGCCGGCGGTTGCGCTTGCCACGGTTGCGTTCTCCCTGTCCGGCCGCCGTACATTGCAGCAGCCTTCTTTCCGGGCCGGTTCCGACCTCTTTGTTCATGCAAGCCTTGCAGGCCCGACACATCTTCGCAAGGAGGCACTTGACAGACAACTTGTTATTTGGTCGCTATTGTCCCGCCGAAGTGTGCGAGAGCGTGAATCCTTGCCATTCTGGAGACTTCGGCAAGCCTGAATTCGGGACCTGCCAGATCCAGCCGGCCACTCCTATCCCTAGGAGTTGCGCGAATTGACTGAGCTGTCTTCTTCGATGTTCTGAAAAACGACACCGCAAGGCAGCCACCAACCAGGCGCCGCTCCATGGATCCTTACGTCATCGGCTGCATAGCCTTTCTGTGCGTGTTCGGCGCGGCCTTGATCGGGATGTTTTTGCGCGCACGCCTGCCGGAACATCACCTGAGTCCGGAGTCCCGGGACGCCATCAAGCTTGCAACGGCAGTCGTTGGAACGCTCTCGGCGCTCGCGCTTGGCCTCTTGATCGCCTCAGCGAAACGATCATTCGACGAGGCCGGGACGGGCTTGAGAACAACGGCGGCGCGCGTGCTCCTGCTCGACCGCGTCATGGCGCAGTACGGCCAGGAGACGAGGGAAACGCGGGAAACGCTCCACAAGCTTCTCGAGATCAGGTTGAGCGATGCCGGCAGCGAACGGTCGCTCGACGACGGTCTGGATATCGAAATGGTCCAGGGGGCGCTGCGAAACCTGTCGCCACAAACCGACTCCCAGCGCTGGCTCCAGGCGCGCGCCCTTCAACTCAGCGGACAGATTGCGGAGGCGCGATGGATGCGCGCCGAAACGGAAGTGGGAGGATTTCCCGGCGCATTCCTGGCCATCCTCGTGTTCTGGCTCGCCTTGCTCTTCGCCTCGTTCGGTCTGTTGGCCCCGGGCAATGGAACGGTTATGGCGACTTTGTTCGTCTGCGCCTTGTCGGTGACCGGAGCGCTGGTGCTGATCATCGACATGGACCATCCCTATCTCGGCTTCATCCGGATCTCGGACGCTCCCTTGAAACAGGCATTCGAACGCCTCGGCCGAGAGTGATCAGGCACACTGGAGTGTCTGCGTTCCCTAGCCGTCGTAACGCGCGAGCCGATCCAGATCGAGGACAGTCACCGCGCCGTGGCCGACCTCGAGCAGACCTAGGTCTGCAAGCCTCGCAAGCCCCTGATTGGCCATCTGCCGCGACATGCCGGCGAGCAGGCCGAGCTCTTCCTGCGAAATCGCGAGTGTCAGGCTCTGGCCGGGATACAGGATCGGGTTGAACAGCCAGGCAAGATTGCGGGCGAGACGGGCGGTCGAGTCCAGCATCCGCTCGGTCTCCGCCAGTGCGATGAACTGGCCGAGCCGCTCATTGAACTGATGGACGAGGAAGCGATTGAACGCCGCGCTGTGTTCGAACAGCCAGAGGAAGGTCGAGCGCCGCATCAGCGCGAGCTGGGTGTCGCGTAGCGCCACCAGATCATAGCGGCGCAGCTCAGCCTTGATCACCGTGCCTTCCCCGAACCAGGCCCCGGCACGCAGGCCCGCCAGCGTCGCGGATTTGCCCTCCTTCGAGGTGGTGCTCATCTTCACCAGCCCCTCGGCGACACCGGTCCAGGATTCGAGCCGGTCGCCGACATGACAGATGTAGTTGCCCTTCCCGTAGGATTTCAGGCTGATCCCGCGTCGCGCTTCCTCAAACTCTTCCGGCTTCAGGTCGCGGGACCAGGCAGCGATGCGGCGCAGGTCTTCGGGGGAGATCAAGGCATGTTCACCGCGCGTTAGAACGGGCACGAGCCCGCAATGCCGAACCAGTATGCGGCGTCATGGACGGCCAACTCAAGCCCGGCACACCAAGCGGGGTTTGGTACGGGCTCTTCGGTTCATTCGGCCCGGATCTCTGCGGGCTGGTACCGGCGGGTCGCCGCCCAGAACAGCAGCGCCAACAGGCTGATCGAGGCTCCCAGCACGCAGACGCCAGTCCAGCCTGCGCGGTCATGGACCATGGTTGAGGCGATCGAGCCTAGCGCGCTGCCGATCGAATAGAACACCATATAGCCGCCGACGAGCCGGCTTCGGGCATCGGACCGCACCGCGAAGATCATGGTCTGGTTCGTGATATGCACGGCCTGGATCGCGAGATCGAGCAGGACAATGCCGATGATCAGGTTCCAGAGCGATGCACTCATCGAGGCGATCGGGATCCAGGACAGCACCAGCAGGCCCAGCGAAAGACCGGTGACGCGCTGACCAAAGCCACGGTCGGCGAGCGTCCCGGCGCGGGCGGCGGCGAGTGCCCCCGCCAGCCCGACGAGACCGAACATCCCGATCTCGGTATGGGACAGGGAGAAAGGCGCGGTGGTGAGCGGCAGGACCAGCGACGTCCAGAACACGCTGAAACTGGCGAAGATCAACAAGGCGAGCACGGCTCGTACYCGCAGAACCGGCTCCTTGACGAACAGGCCGACGACGGACGCGAGCAGCTCCGGATAGGAGATCCTCGCCGCGGCGCGCTCATGCTTCGGCAGCACCCGGAACAGCAGGAAGGCCATCAGCACGGAGAGCACGGCCGACGCCAGATAGACCAGGCGCCAGCCCCCGATATCGGCGAGCACTCCCGAAACGAACCGCGCCAGGAGAATGCCGATCACGATCCCGCTCGTGATCCTGCCCACGGTCCGCCCGCGCTCCTCGTCTGCCGCCATGCTGGCCGCAAAGGCAACGAGCACCTGCACGACGACTGCGAGCAGGCCAACTGCCACCATCCCCGCCAGCAGGACGGCTGCGCTCGGGGCCAAGCCGACGACAAGCAGTGCCAGGCCTGAGAGCAGCGCTTGCGTGCCGATCAACCGCCGACGATCGAGCAGATCGCCAAGCGGCACGATGAAGACCAGCCCGAGCGCGTAGCCAATTTGCGTCACCGTCACCACGCCGCCGATCGCGGCCGGACTGATCGCGAGATCGCGCGCCATCACATCGAGCAGCGGCTGGGCATAATAAATATTTGCCAACATGGTTCTATAATAGAACCATGTTGCACGTAGCTGAATCCAGTCCTATTTTGGAACCGGACATCACGGGGAAGTGAGACGGAAACCGATGGTCAAACGCACCAGCCTCAGGGATGCGGATTGCCCCGTCGCCCGCGCCCTGGACGCAATCGGCGACTGGTGGTCTCTCCTGATCATTCGCGATGCGTTCAGCGACGTGCGGCGCTTCGGTGAATTCCAAAAGAGCCTCGGCGTCGCCAAGGGCATCCTCGCCGCACGGCTGCGCAATCTTGTCGAACTCGGCATTCTTGAGATCGCGCCCGCTTCGGATGGCAGCGCTTATCAGGAATATGTGCTGACGCAGAAGGGCCGCGGCCTGTTCGTCGTCGTTGCTGGATTGCGGCAATGGGGGGAGGACCAGTGCTACGAGCCGGGCGAGCCCCATTCCGCACTCATCGACAACGAAACCGGGCAGCCCGTCGGGCGCCTCGAACTGCATTCCGCCGACGGGCGGGTCCTTGGCCCGCTCAACACGACCGTGCGCTTGGCCGCACCACCGTCCACACGGCCCCATGGCGGGGCCTAAACCTGCAGTCGACCGGCCGCATTTACCTATGGGCGAGCCTCAACGCACCAGCGCAAATGCGACCGACGCAATCAGCAGGACCGCGAAGACGATATTGATGGCCCGATTCAGCCGCGGCCGACGAAAACAGCGGGTCAGCGCCGCTCCCGTGGCGAGCCAGAGCAGATTGACCGCGGCGATGATCACCATCAGCACCGCCGCCTTCGCCAGCGCATCGGCGGCAACCCGCTCGCGCAACAGGACGAAACCGGAGAACAGCGCAGCCATCGCCGCATAGCCCTTCGGGTTGACGAGCGACAGCAGGGCACCTGCTGCGAAGGACGGTCGCTCACCGCGTTCGCTCGCCTCGCTCAAGGGTGGTGCAGTGGCGATGCGATAGGCCAGATAGAGAAAATACCCGGCCGCAGCGACCGTCACCACCGGCGCTACGCCAGGCAGCGCCATCAGCACCCCGACCATGCCGCTGGCGGTGATCGCGATGACCGCGGCCATGCCGCTGGTGATGCCGGCAGCATAGACGAGCCCCTCGCGGGCCCCGAAGGCAGCACCGGTTGCAGCCAGGCTCAAAGTGGCAGGTCCGGGACTGCCCGCGAGTGCGAGCCCGGCAAGGACGAAACCGAACAACCCCTCCATGCTGCGCCTCCACTGGTGGATGAGCAGCATGTTGTCAGGCCCGGGCGGCTGAATGTCTTGAACGATCGTGCGGACCAAACCGGACGGCGGAGGTCATCCCCCTGGGACGACCCCGGTCAGGTCCGTMTACTCGGCCGCTCTCGGCATGGCCAATGCCGCAGCCGAGCCGTCACGCAGCCGGGCCAGGAGATCGGTCTCCTCGGCCTTAGCCTGCTTGAGGTGGCGTTCCTTGACATGGCCAAAACCACGGATCTTCTCCGGAATTGCCGTCAGTGCCACGCAGAGCGCATGGTTCTCCGGTGTCAGCCGGTTCACCAGCTCGCCGATCAGCGCGTCGTATTCAGCGATCAGCCGGCGCTCCGTTCTGCGCTCCTCGGTACGGCCGAAGATGTCGAAGGCCGTGCCGCGCAGGCCCTTCAGTTTCGCCAGCAGGCCGAAGGCCTTCATCATCCAGGGGCCGAAGCTCATCTTCCGCGGCAGGCCGGTATGGGGATCGACCTTGGCGAGCAGAGGCGGCGCGAGATGAAACTCGTAGCGCAGCCTCTCACCCGAAGCGCTGTCCTTCTCGAAGGTGGCGGCCACCTGCTTCTGGAACGAGCCATCGGCATAGAGCCGCGCAACCTCATACTCGTCCTTGTAGGCCATCAGCTTGAAGAGATAGCGCGCCACGCTTTCGGCAAGCGCGCTCTGCCCCGGCATGACCTGCACTTCCTTGACCTGGATGCGCGCGACAAGATGGCGATAGCGCGCCGCATAGGCCGCATTCTGGTAGGCAGTGAGATAATCGACGCGACGCGCGATGATCTCTTCCAGCGTCTCGGAGAGATGCCGCGCCCGTGTCGGCGCCTTGGCCTCCGCAAGGGCAGAGATCAGAGCGTCCGGATCATGCGCCGCACGCCGGCCGAGCTCGAAGGCCTGCTTGTTCATGGCGACCGCTTCGCCGTTGAGCTCGATCGCTCGGAGCAGCGAGGCGCGCGCCAGCGGCACGCCGCCGAACTGCCACGCATAACCGAGCATGAACATGTTGGCGGCAATGGCGTTGCCGAGGAAAGCGTTCGCAGCCGCCGTCGCATCGACGAGATGCGTCCGCTCACGCCCTGATGCCGAGATGATCGCCCGTTTCAGCCGCTCGATCGGCAGCGAGAAATCGGCATTGCGGGTGAAATCCCCCGGCATGCTCTCGGCCGTATTGACCACGACGATCGCGCCGTCCGGTCGTATCGCGCCAAGGACCTTCTTCGAGCCAGTGACGGTGAGATCGCAACCGAGCACCAGATCCGCCTGACCGGCGGCGACGCGAATGGCGTGAATGTCTTCGGGCCGCGGCGCGAGCTTGACATGGCTGAAGACCGCCCCGCCCTTCTGGGCAAGACCGGCCATGTCGATCATGCCGCAGCCCTTGCCCTCGAGATGCGCCGCCATGCCGAGAATGGCGCCGATCGTCACCACGCCGGTGCCGCCGACACCGGTGACAACGACCGCGAAACTGCGATCGAGGGCCGGAACCTGCGGCTCTGGAAGCTCGCCTGCGCTGAGCGCGCCGGCATCGAGCCGGCGCGGCGCCGCCTTCTTCGGCCGGGCGCCATGCACGGTAACGAAGGAGGGGCAGAAGCCCTTCACGCAGGAAAAGTCCTTGTTGCAGTTCGACTGGTCGATCTGGCGCTTGCGGCCGAACTCGGTCTCCAGCG
Source organism: Allobosea sp. 01N443 (assembly GCF_056399325.1). Taxonomy (NCBI): domain Bacteria; kingdom Pseudomonadati; phylum Pseudomonadota; class Alphaproteobacteria; order Hyphomicrobiales; family Alloboseaceae; genus Allobosea; species Allobosea sp. 01N443. The sequence continues at coordinate 24,985 of NZ_JBFTRC010000018.1, read as the reverse complement.
GCTGCACCGAGACGCAGTTCGACTGCACGCCGCAATCGCCGCAGCCTTCGCAGACGAGTTCGTTGACGATCACCCGCTTGTCGGGATCGGGATAGGCGCCACGCTTGCGCCGGCGGCGCTTCTCGGTGGCGCAGGTCTGGTCGTAGAGCAGCAACGACACGCCCGGAACCTGCGCAAGCTCGCGCTGCACGGCATCGAGGTCATCGCGATGATGGATCGTCGTGCCGGCGGGCCATTGCGTGCCCGGCGGGTATTTGTCCGGTTCGTCGCTGACCACCGCGACGCGATGCACGCCTTCCGCTGCGATCTGGCGGGCCATCTGGTCGGGCGTCAGATGCCCTTCCGCCTGCTGGCCGCCGGTCATGGCGACCGCATCGTTATAGAGCAGCTTGTAGGTGACGTTGACGCCAGCAGCGACCGCCCAGCGGATCGCGAGCGAGCCGGAATGAGTATAGGTGCCGTCGCCGAGATTCTGGAAAACGTGCTGGCGCGTCGAGAACGGCGCTTCGCCGATCCAGTTCGCGCCTTCTCCGCCCATCTGGGTGAAGCCTGCAGTGCTCCGGTCCATCCACTGCACCATGTAATGGCAGCCGATGCCCGCATAGGCGCGCGAGCCTTCGGGCACCACGGTGGAACTGTTATGCGGGCAGCCCGAGCAGTAATAGGGCGTGCGCTTGGCGATATCCTGCGCCTCGGCGAGGCGCCCCTGCGCCTGGGCGATCTCCTCGAGCCGGCCCCGTAGCACAGGGTCGTCCTTGTATTGCAGCAGCCGCGCGCCAAGCGCGATCGCGACGTCGTTGGGATCGAGCGCGCCATGGACCGGAAAGAGCCATTCGCCCTTCTCGTCCTTCTTGCCGATCACCATCGGCTGGTGCTTGGAGCCATAGAGCTCCTCGCGGACCTGCACCTCGATCAGCGAGCGCTTTTCCTCGACCACCATGACGAGATCGAGCTTTGAGGCAAAATCCTTCAACTCGTTCGGATCGATCGGCCAGGGACAGGCGACCTTGAACAGCCGGATGCCGAGGTCATTGGCGCGAACCTCATCGATGCCGAGGTCTTCCATCGCCTGGCGGACATCGAGATAGGATTTTCCGACGGTGATGATGCCGATGCGCGGCTTCTTCCCCCCGGATGTGATGGTCTGGTTGAGCTTGTTGGCACGCAGATAGGCAAGCATCGCGGCGCGCTTGTGGATATGCAGCCGCTTCTCCTGATCGACGAAATCCAGCTCGCGGCGGATGCTCAACCCGCCCGGCGGCATGACGAAATCGTCCGGCGTCACGATCTTGACCCGGTCGACCGAGCCATCGACGGAGGCCGTCGACTCGATATTGTCCTTCACGCATTTGATGCCGACCCAGACCGAGGCAAAGCGCGAGAGCGCGATGCCGTGCAGGGAATAATCCATGATCTCCTGAACACCGGCCGGGTTCAGGATCGGCATCATCCGGTCGACGAAGACGAACTCGGTCTGATGCGCATTGGTGGACGATTCAGCGGTGTGGTCGTCGCCCATCAGGCAGATGACGCCGCCATGGGGCGAGGTGCCGGCCATGTTGCCATGGCGGAAGACGTCGCCGCTGCGGTCTACGCCCGGGCCCTTGCCGTACCAGAGCGCGAAGACGCCGTCATGCTTGCCTTCGCCCTGCAGCTCGGCCTGCTGCGTGCCCCAGACCGCGGTCGCGGCCAGATCCTCGTTCAGCCCCGGCTGGAAGACGATATCGGAGGCCTTGAGCTGTTTGCCGGCCCGTAGCAATTGCTGGTCGAGCCCTCCCAGCGGCGAGCCGCGATAGCCCGAAACGAAGCCCGCCGTGTTCAGGCCGGCGCGGCGGTCGCGCTCGCGCTGGACCATCAGCATGCGGGCGATCGCCTGCGTTCCGGTCAGGAATATCTGCTGTTTCGAAAGGTCGTATTTGTCGTCCAGCGCGACCTCGCGCAACAGGCCGGCCTCGGCCAGGTCTGCGGTGCCGGATTTCTGTTCCATCTCGGCCATGGCCGACCTCCCCGATCGTCCCGTTACGGCAGAATGGGGCCAGTTGGTCCGGCCTCCAACTTGATATTATGTCAGTAATGCTGACATATCACCTCGTTACGGTCAATCACCCTGGGATCGTTCCAGAATGCGCCGCGATTTGGCCCCCTTTGCGAGTGATGGGTGGGCTTGAACCGGCCTTGGCATCGGCCGCCATTTACGGTTGGTTAACCATGTCGGGCCAGCTTCGCCGCTGAAATCGAGGGATTCCCTGTCGTGACCCGATGCCGCCGCGGCCTTCTCATTCTCGCCGGACTTGCGGCCTGGTTCGGGTTCACCGGCCTCGCGGCCGCGCATCCCCATGTCTTCGTCAGTGCGCGCACCGAGATCATCTACGCCCCCGACGGCAGCGTGAAGGCTCTGAAGCATATCTGGAGTTTTGACGAGGCCTATTCCGCCTTCATCACGCAGGGGCTCGACAAGAATGGCGACGGCAAGCTCACGCCCGACGAGCTGACGGAGCTCGCCAAGGTCAACATGGAATCCCTGCCCGATGTCGGCTTCTTCACCATCGCCAAGGCGAACGGCAAGGTGCAGGCCTTCGGCGAGCCAAGCGAGGCTGCGCTCGCCTTCGAGAACAAGATCCTGACCTTGACCTATGTCCTGCCCCTCAAGCAGCCAGCCACCGCCAATCGGTCCTTCGGCATCGAGATCGGTGACCCGACCTATTTCGTCGCCTTCGACATCGCCGAGGCCGCTGACGCCGTGATCGCGCGCGATGCACCCAAGGGCTGCGTCGTCCGCATCGCTCGTCCGCCCAAACTCGACGCTGCCGTCCAGCAGAAGCTCGCGCAGGAAGACATCACAGCCCAGCCCGACATGAGCGGATACCAGGTCACGACGCGCGCGCTGGTCGCATGTCCCTGAGTTTCGCGCGTTCGACATCGCTACGCCTGCCGATCGTCTCGCGTCGGCTCGCCCTGATGGCCCTCGCGCTTCTGGCCGTTGCCGGCACCCTTGCCGTGCTGGCCTATGTGATTGCCAGCGTAAGCCCACCACCGCCCCCGCCACCGCGCAACCCCTTCGGGACTGCCCTGCCCCGCGAGGCCCTGCCTTCGACGACGGGCATCGGCGCGCTGCTCCTGTCCTGGCAATCGGCCTTCTATCGCGAACTCACCGCGACGCTGAAGGCGATCCACGCCAGCGGCGCAGCCCTGCCCGGCTTGCTTGCTCTGGCCTTCGGCTATGGCGTCTTTCATGCAGCCGGCCCCGGCCACGGCAAGGCAGTGATCTCCGGCTATATCGTCGCCGATAATCGCAGCCTCAGGCGTGGCCTCGCCTTGAGCTTTGCCGCCGCGATCCTCCAGGCGCTGGTCGCCATTGCACTGGTCCTGACCCTGACGATCGCCTTGAGAACGACCGCTGCGACCATGAGCGCGACGACGACGCTGATCGAGCAGGCGAGTTTCGCGCTGGTCGGGCTGGTCGGACTATGGGTGCTTTGGCGCAAGGCCGGGGCGCTGCTCGCCCTGTCGGGCGATGCCGCCGCCCATGATCCGGCCTGCGACCATGTTCACATGCCCGGTCCCGACGAGATCGCCCGATTGCGCGGCTGGCGAGAGATGGCCGGCGTGGTTTTCGCGGCCGGCCTGCGTCCTTGCGCCGGCGCTCTCATTATTCTCGTCTTCGCCTTCTCGCAGGGGCTGCTCTGGGCCGGCATCGCCGCGACCTTCGCCATGGCGCTCGGCACGGCCCTGACCACGGGAGCGCTTGCTGCGCTCGCGGTCTTCTTCAAGTTCGCAGCCCTGAAACTGGCCGGAGGCAGCAGCCTGCGCGGAGCAAGAGTGATCGCAGGGCTCGAACTGCTCGCCGCCGCTTTCGTCGCCGTGCTGGGCGCAGCACTCTTCCTCGGACTCTGGGCGACCCAGGGAAGCTGAGCCCCCGATGCCGCCGCGCTTGCGTCCGTTTTGCTTCGTCGCCCTTACTTGGCCGTCGCCTCGTAGGTGAAGAGCACCGACTTGTCGTCATCCGGGATGAAATGGGCCCGCACGCCGTCAGCAGTCGGCTCGACCCAGAACGGGTTCTGCGTCATCGGCAATCCAGACGGCGACCAGAGCTCGATCGGTACCTGATAGACGGGCCGATTATCCCTGAGGTCGACGATCTCGAACCCGCCGAGGCGAAAGATCGGTCCGTCTTTCGTCGCGCGATAGGCGTTGAGGCCGGAGCAGAGCATCCGGCTCATGCCGATATAGTGGCAGTCCTGATAGTCGATATAGAGCGCGGGATTGATGACCCGCAGTTGTTCAGGCGCCACGTCTGGATTGGTCACCCGGCCCTCGCCGTCCAGGGTCCATTTGTAGAAGCGGCGCGAACCCCAGCTTACCCCATGCAGCGATTTGTCGTCGGTATTGTGGACGATGCCGCCGATATGGTCCTTGAAGCGCAGCACCTCGGTCGCCTTCAGCGTCTCCGGATCGACCTTGTAGACGATCGACTGACTATTCGGCCGATACTCGGCAACCGTCACCCAGATATGCTTGCCATCGAAGTCGATCCCGCCGGGGTGGTACATCGAGCCCTCGCCGAGCGTGATGCTGGCCAGGAGCTTCCCTTCGGCATCGACCTTGAAGAGATGGCCGACGCCCTCGCCGGTATCACGATCATAGCCATCGCGGGGTTCGGAGAAGCGGGTCGTCGGCTTCGTGATCTCGACCGAGGAGACGAAGAAGGCATCGCCGATCTTCAGCATGCCTTGCGGGTGATGTGTCGGGAATTGCAGCGGAACGGCAGCTTTCTGCGTCCATTGCGTGTTGCGGGTGAGCTTTTCGATACGCCCGTTGAGGGCCGGATCGGCCGCATGTGCAGGCGCGGTCAGCAACAAACCGGCAAGGCCGACCAGGCAAGTCATCGTCTTTTTCATCAGGGCCTCCCAGACCGCATGTTTCTCCGAAAGCAGAGCCGATGCCGATCGCGATGTCGTCCCCTATCCAGCGCCCGACAAACTCATGTGACAAGTCCACGCCGCAGTGATGCCGAAGCGTTGCGCGCCCTCAGCTCACGCGCTGCGGGTCGTTCTCCAGCAGGATCGGCTTGCCATGCGGCGTCGCCTCGGCCGCGCGCTCCCAGGACGCCGCGAGCGCTTCGACGCCCTCATGCGAGGCCAGCCCCTTGGCGATCAGGAGATGCTCCAGCGCCTCGCACCAGCGTTCGTAATAATCGGAACCGTCGCGGCAGCCGCCGGCCGCGACCGCCTCCCGGATTTCGGCCCCGAGGGCTTGCGCCCATTCCTGCGCGGAAAAGATGCCCCGGTTCTGCAGCGCAACGACCAGCGCAAAGGCCTGGGCCTGCCAGGGTTCCGCAAAGACCGGCCCTTCCGCATCGCGCGGGATCGGCGTGCCCGCTGCGAGCGCATCGGCAAGGGCTGCGTCAGGCCGGTTCAAGATAGCTCTCCCACGCCTCGACGCTGACGCTGGACGTCGGGTCCGCATCGCGGCCCCAGAGTTCGGGGCCACTGAAGACCACGGTATAGAGCCATTGCGCTGTTTCCGGTGCACCATGGGCGCCGGTATCGGGGAAGACGTGGTTGCCGCGGATTGCCTCGATCCGGCCGAGCTTGCCGCGGGCATAGCGTGGCAGGCGAGTATGGCCGGCCGGGTGCATCACGATGGCGCGCACACGATCGCCGACAGCAAACAGCGCCGACGCCGAAGCCTCGCGCTCATAGGGAAAGCCACGCCGCAACACGGCTGGGACATCTGCGCCGTTCAGCACCCGTTTAGGCGTCGTCCCTGCCCCTGCGGATGTCCCGCTGTCCATCTCGGCCGGCGTCGCAAAGCCGTGCCGCTGCAGCACCGTCCGCAACCCTTCGTACCAGATCTCGTAATAGGAGAAGGAAAGGTAATCTGCCGGCGGGATGCTCTCGCGCGCATGCCGGATCTCGTCGATGGTCCAGTGCCCCATGGCGCCTGCCGCGACGTTCAGCGCGAGCATGCGGCTCTCCCATCCGCCATGGAAGACCGGCTCGTTCGGCTCCGGCATAACGGGCCCGAAGCCCATTTGGCCGCCGAGATCCTGCCCGCCATTCATGCTGACGCTCCCGCCTTCGGCAACCCGACGCCGATCATCGAATCCCGCGTGACGATGCCGGCAAGCCTCTCCTCGTCCCAGCCCTCGGTACCGGCAGGGCGCTGCGGGATGACGAGGAAGCGCGTCTCGGCGGTTGAATCCCAAACCCGGATGCGCTGGCCCGCGGGCAGCGTCACGCCAAAATCGGCCAGCACGCCGCGCGGATCGATGACGGCGCGCGAGCGATAGGGCGGCGACTTGTACCAGACCGGCGGCAGGCCGAGCACCGGCCACGGATAGCAGGAGCACAGCGTGCAGACGATCAGATTGTGCTCGTCGGGAGTGTTGAACACCGCAACGATATGCTCCCCGCCACGGCCGCCATAGCCGAGCTCGGCGACGGCCGCCGTGCCGTCCTGCCTGAGCCGTTCTGCGAAAGCGGGGTCCGTCCAGGCCTTCGCCACGACCAGCGCGCCATTGCGCGGGCCGACCTTGGTCTCGTAGGTCTCGACAATGGCATCGAGCGCCGCCGGGTCGACATAGCCCTTGGCGACGAGGAGCGTTTCCAGCGCCTTCACCCGCGCCTCGATCGGCGTGAAGTGATTGTCATGGTCGTGATGATGGTGGTGGTGATCGTGCCCGCTCATGGCAGCCTCCTCACGCAATCCTGATCCGTGCCGCCCGCTCGAACTTGACGGCGAAATGCACAAGCGACTTGTCCGAGCCCTTCGGCCCGATCAGAGACAGGCCGAGCGGCGCCTCGTCGCGCTGGGCCGCCGGAATCGTCACCTGCGGAAAGCCGGAGAGCCCGGACAGGCAGAGTAGCCRCAGTGCCCGGTTGCGGAAATCCTCCAGCTCGCCTTCGGTCGCGCTGACCAGCGGCGCGATATCCGGCACCGTCGGCAGGATCAAGACACCGTCCGAGCCCAGCAGCCGCGCAAGCTTGGCCCGGAAGGCCTTGCGCAGACTTTCGCCCTTGGCGTAGTCCTCGTCACTCACTGATTTCGCAAAGGCGAAGCGCTCGGCGACGCCCGGTCCGAGCGGCGGATGGAACCGCTCGATCATCACGCCGTCGGCGTTCCAGGCATCGCGCCCTTGCACCCAGCGGAACGCCCAATAGAGCGCATCGATATCGCGGGCGACCTTGACGGTCTCGGGCTGACCCATCAGCGGCATCGCGCGCTGCACGACATTGCGCAGCACATTCTCGGCATCCGGCGTCGCTTGCGCAAACATGTCCTGTGCCAGCAGGAGACGCKGGATCTCCGGTAGGACCGACCGATCCTTGCCGAGCACGACATCGGCGACGCGGGCAAAGGTCTTGCCGTCGCGCGCGAACCAGCCCGGTGTATCCAGGCTCTCGGCCAGCGGCCAGGTCCGCTTCAGTGAAAGTCGGCCATGTGTCGGCCTGATGCCGAACAGCCCACCATAGCTCGCCGGCGCGCGGACAGAGCCGCCCGTGTCGGAGCCAAGCGCGATATCGGCAAGCTTGCCGGCAACGGCCGCCATCGAGCCCGAGGACGAGCCGCCGGTGATGCGGTCGGGCGCAGCCGGATTGATCGGCGCGCCGAAATGCGCGTTCTTGCCATTCATCGAAAAGGCGAGTTCGTCGGTGATCGTCTTGCCGACGAAGCGAGCCCCGGCATCCAGCAGCGCCTTCACGATCGGCGCCGTCTTGGTCTTGATCCCCGACTGCGCCAGCACCGTCGGCGAACCCGCCCCCGTGGGGTAGCCCTTAACGTCGAACAGGTCCTTGACCGCGAGCGTCAGTCCGGCGAGCGGGCCATCCGGCGCGTTCTTAACCGGCGCGTCCGGATAGGGCATGAAACAGCGGAAGGGATCGTCCTTGACCATCAAGCTCAAACTCCCCTCGCATCGCCATCGGAGCGCGGATCATGCGTCGCTTCGACATGGCCCTTCYGATGTTTCACCAGCATGCCGGCATGGCCGAAGCTGTCGGCATAGGCTTCGCTGTACTCCTCGACCGGGTGGCCGGCGGCAGTGAGCCTCGCGAGCAGCATCGGATCGAACCGGCTTTCCAGCTTGAGCGAAAGCGAACCGGCACCCCAGGTCTTGCCGAAGAGCCAGCGCGGCGCATCGACTGCGGTCGCGGGATTCTGGCCGAACCGATAGCGCGTCAGGATCTGCGCCTGGAACTGCGGCTGGCCGTCGCCGCCCATCGCGCCATAGGATACCACGCGCCCGTCATCGAAGCGGGCGAGCGGCGGATTCAACGTGTGGAAGGGCTTGCGGCCCGGCGCCAGCGGATTCAGCGCGGCCTTGTCGAGCGAGAAGGAGACGCCGCGATTCTGCCAGTGGATGCCGGTCTTGGGCAGGACGCATCCCGAGCCATATTCCCAATAGATCGATTGGATATAGGAGACGGCGAGCCCGTTGCCGTCGATCGCGCCCATCCAGACCGTGTCGCCCTCGCGCGGCGCGAAGGGCCAGCTCGCGGCCCGCTTGCGATCGATCGCCGCCGCCTCGCGGGCGAGGACCGGATCCGTGAGGAAGCTCGCAGGATCCGCCTTCATGTGGGCCGGATCGGTGATCTGCCGATCGCGGATGGCAAAGGCTCGCTTGGTCGCTTCGACCAGCCCGTGATGATGGTCAAAACCCTCCGCCCGCGTCACGCCGAGCTTCTCGAAGATGCCGAGGATCAACAGCGAGGCGAGCCCCTGGGTCGGAGGCGGGAAGTTATAGACGGTCAGACCCGGCAGCTTCAGCGACAGCGGCTGCACCATGCGCGCCTTGAAGCCCGCGAGATCCGCCCGCGTAACCGGCGCGCCGATCGCATCGAGATCGGCGCCGATCTCCCTACCGATATCGCCGCGGTAGAAATCATCGAGCCCGGCATCGGCAAGCTGCTTGAAGGTCCCGCCGAGCGCGTCCGGCTTCCGGCGCGCACCGGCTGTCGGCCGTTCGCCGCCCGGCCAGAAGAAACTCGAGAAACCCGGTGCAAGCTTGGTGGCCTCGGCCTCCTGCGGCCAGGTCCGCAACTCCGAATCCGAGACGGCATAACCGGCGTCGCAATGAGTGATCGCATCGGCGAGCAGATCGCGCACCGGCATTTTCCCGCCGAGTGCCTTCGCCAGCTCCAGAGCGGCCTGCCAACCGCCGACCGCACCGGCAACCGTCACCGCCGCATCGGCGCCGCGCGAGGGGATGCTGTCATGTCCCTTCTCGCGATAGCGTTCGATTGTCGCCAATGCGCCCGCCGGGCCGCAGGCCTCGATCGCATGCACCTTGCCGCCAGGCTCGTGCACCAGCCAGAATCCGTCGCCGCCGATGGCGTTCATATGCGGGTAGACCACGGCAATGGTCGCCGCCATCGCCACCATGGCCTCGATCGCATTGCCCCCCTCGGCGAGAACAGCGCGTCCGGCTTCCGAAGCAAGACGATGCGGCGCAGCAGCGGCCCCGGTCGAGAAAACAGGCGTATCGATCATCGAGGGGTTTTCAATCCAGCGGGGAGCAACCATTTGCCGAGTGGCGCGATTTTGTTGCATGCCGGCAGCGCGTCGGCTAGGTCGTAGCGCGCATGAATTCTCAAGGAACGAACATGGCTGAAGAGCGTGGCACCTGGCGTACCCTGATCATGGTGATCTCGCTGGGCATCCTGATCGCTGTCGAACTCTTCGGCGTCGCGCTGGCATCGGGCTGGGCCCTCGCCGGGCTTTTCGAGCTCGGCCATATCGTCGGCTATATTCTGATGGCTCTGTTCTCGGGCTTCGCGGCCTACGGGATGCTCGCCTTCATGCGTCGCGTGTTCAAGTTCGAGCATATCGGCGAGCRCCACTGAACTCAGCCACACGGCCTCAGCCGCAGGGTTTGAGAACGACCGGATCGGCCTCTTCGGGCAGATAGCTGCCCATTGGCCGGCAAGCTGCCCCGACACAGATCGTCCAGTCCGCCGTCGCGCCCGAGCGCCGCATCACGACCTCGGGGAGTGCCGGCAAGGCCGGTGTCCAGCGCCAGAAGCCGTCGCGCAATCTCGCGCCGTCGGGCGGGTCCATGCCGGCTCCTGATCCTTCGATGCGGGCCTCGACGAGCCGCAGACCGTCTGGCGTCTCCCTCCAGACCTCTTCCCACAGCGTCTTCTGTACCGAATGCCGCCAGCCGAGCGTGATCTCGTCGGCGCCGAGCGCGACGACGAGTGCGCCGGCCGCCAGGCACAGGCTCACGCTGTGCTGCTCGCCCGCTGGCCGCGCGTCTCCCTCCAGTGGCGTGCAACCAACGCGGCAGCGAGCAGATAGCCGAGCGCGTCGCTATAGGCGAACTCTCCGAACAGGAACACCGCAGCCACGAAGGCGAGGATGCGTTCCGTCACGTTGAGACGGTCGAACAGATAGCCGATGGCAACGATCCCGAAGAGACCGATGGCGACGCTGGCCTTGAAAACGGCGTAGATCACCGAAGGCCAGAAGCCGATCACGGCCGACATCGGATCGCCCTGTTGCAGCATCAGTGCCGGCGAATAGACCGCGATGAAGGGGATGACGTAGCCCGCAAGCGCCACCCGCATCGCCTCCCAGCCAATCTTGTCCGGATTTTCCTTCGCAATCGGCGCTGCCGCGAGCGCCGCCAGGGCCACGGGCGGCGAGAGATCGGCCATGATGCCGTAATAGAACGCGAACATGTGGCTCACGATCAGCGGTACGCCGAGTTGCTCCAGCGCAGGGGCCGCCAAGGCTGCCACGATGATGTAGGTCGGGATCGTCGGGATCCCGGTGCCGAGCAGGATCGACAGGATCATCGTCAGGACCAATGCCAGGAACAGGCTGGTCTTGCCGAGCCCGATGACCCAGGCGCCGAAGGTCGTGCCGATGCCCGTCTGCGTCATCAGGCCGATGATGGTTCCAACGATCGCGCACGCGATGCCAACAGGCAGCGCGGTCTTGGCCGCATCGGCCAGCGCATTGCGGCAGATCACCAGCGTGGCGCGACCGCCGATGGTGAGGGCGTTCAGGGCGATCAAACCGGCGATCAGCCCTGCGACAACCCTGACGTCCATCCCGTTGCGCAGCAGCGCACCCGCAATCAGGCCGAGGCCCACCCAGAAGATCACCCGCAGCGTCATCGTCTTGAACCCGAGCGCGACACCGGTGCCCAGCAGCAGGCCAACGGTCAGCGCTAGACCGATCGTGCCGGCGAAGAGCGGGGTGAAGCCGTGGAACAGCATGAAGACCAGCACGGCGAGCGGCAGCGCCAGATACCAGCGCTCGCGCAGGGCCTTGAGCGGGCTGGGCAGCAAGCGCCGCTCGATGCCTTTGAGGCCGTGTTTGCCTGCCTCGAGATGCACCATCCAGAACGCCGAGGCGAAATAGAGCACTGCCGGGATTGCTGCGGCCTTGACGATCTCCGAATAATCCACGCCCAGCGTCTCGGCCATGATGAAGGCGGCCGCCCCCATCACGGGCGGCATGATCTGCCCGCCCATCGAGGCAGTGGCTTCGACTCCGGCGGCGAAGGCGCGCCGATAGCCGAACTTGATCATGAGCGGGATCGTGAACTGCCCGACCGTGACGACATTCGCGACACCCGAGCCCGAGATCATGCCCATCAGGCCGGAGGAGAACACCGCGACCTTGGCGGGGCCCCCACGCGCGCTGCCGAAGAGCCCAAGCGAAACGTCATTGAAGAGGTGGATCATCCCGGCCTTCTCCAGGAAGGAGCCGAAGACGATGAAGAGGAAGATATAGGTCGCCGACACATAGGTCGGCACGCCGTAGAACCCCTCAGTGCCGAAGGACAGATGGCCGATGATCTGATCGAAACCGTAGCCGCGATGATTGAGCGGCGACGGCAGGTACTGGCCGAAGAACCAGTAAAGCAGGCACACACCGCACATGATCGGCAGGGCATTGCCCATCAGCCGCCGCGCGGCCTCGAAGATGAGAACGATCAGCAGCGTTCCAACCACGAGATCGGCGGTCGAGGGATCGCCATCGCGCAGGATCAGATCGGCGTAGAAGACGAGCTGATAGAGGCCGACACCGAAACCGATGACACCCAGCGCCCAGCCAGCCCAGCGCCCTGCATTGGTCTTCGCCTTGAAATTGGCGACGAGGCCGAAACTGAGCAGCAGAAGGAAGCCGACATGGACGCCGCGCACCGCCTGGCTCGGCAGCACATGCCAGGCTGAGATCGCGATCTGGAAACAGGCGAATGCGAGCGCGACGGCATAGGCTAGCAAGCCCCAGCGGCCGGGCCCGAAACCCGGCGGAAAGCCGTGCTCGAAATTGTCGAGCGCCGCATTCTCGACCGGCGTTTCGCTCGCGCCCRAAAGCGCGTGCAGTTGGTCCGTCTGACTCGTCATCGCGTCGCATATCCCCAATGGCGTGCGCATGCGCCGGCGCCGCCTGCCCGAAGGCCAGCGCCGGGAGAGTTAAATGCGAGAGCTGATCAGGACCCGACCTTGAGGCCCTGTTCCTTCAGATAGCGCGCCGCGCCCGGATGCAGCGGCACCGGCATGCCCTCGAGCGCGCTCTCGAGCTTGATCGCCTTGCCGGCCGAGTGCGCTGCGCCAAGTTCCCCGAGATTATCGAAGATATTCTTCGTCATCTGGTAGACGAGCTCCTCCTTCACCCCCTCATGAGTGACGAGGTAGTTCACCACTGCCGCCGTGTTCACCGCGGCCGCCTGGCCGCCATAGGTGTTGGCGGGAATGGTCGCGCTGACGAAAGGCGCTCCGGCCTTGTCGATGACCGCCTTCGGCACTTCGACGACGACGATCTCGACCGAGGATGCGAGATCGCGGATGGAGRCCACGCCGAGGCCCGCCGACTGAAGCGTCGCGTCGAGCTGGCGGTTCTTCATCAGCTCGACCGATTCGGCGAAGGGCAGATACTCGATCTTGCCAAGGTCCTTGTAGGCCAGGCCTGCCGCCGCGAGGATCGCGCGCGCATTCAGCTCGGTGCCGGATTTCGGGGCTCCCACCGAAAGCCGCTTGCCCTTGAGATCGGCGAGCGTCTTGATGCCGCTTTCCTTGGACGCGACGATCTGCACGAAATTCGGATAGATCGCGGTGATGCCGCGCAATTTCTTCAGAGGGCTCTTGAAGCCGGCATCTTCATCGCCCTTCCAGGCCGCATCGAGGGAATCGCCGAGCGTGAAGGCGAGTTCGCCACGCCCCTGCTGCAGGAGCACGAGGTTCTCGACTGATGCCTTGGTCGCCTGCACCGTCGGGCGGGTGCCCGGAATCTTCTCGCCGTAGATCTTCGAGAGGGCAACGCCCATCGGATAATAGACGCCGGAGGTGCCTCCGGTCAGCACGTTGACGAACTCTTGCGCGCGAGCGCCCGCAGGAGCAGCGGCGATCAGCAAGGCGGTAGCGATACCGGCCAGAGACCGGCCGCGAAACAGCGTCTTCATGGATCCTCCCAGAACCTTAGTTCCCAGCACGAGCGGCCGGGCTTTAACCCTTGTAGAACGGCCCGTTGAGACAAGGAAAGCCCAGGAAATGCATTGCCGGGGCAGCTCCGCCGCGCGCCCGTGACGCTTTCGCCATTTTTCCGGTGCATCCGGCAGGCTCCCGAGCCTGGTTGCCCTTGCCCTTTGGACAGGTTAGCCCGGACAATATTCCCTCAGAAGCGTTCCGAGATCCGTCCAACCATGCAAGCCCGCACGAAATCGCTTTCCCTGGACCGCCGCACGCTGCTCGCCGGCGCAAGCGCCACGGCGGCGCTCGCCGCGCTCGGCTTCGCACCGGCAGCCCTGGCGCAGCAGGGGCTGAAGCTCGGCGAGGCTGAGGCGTTCAGCTTCGAAGGGCTGAAGGCGCGCGCCCGCGACCTCGCGAACAAGCCTTATGCGCCGCCCCCGCCGCCGCGCGCCGATATCCTGGAGCGGATCGATTACGACGCCCATGGCAAGATCAAATTCAAGCCGGAGATGGCCTTGTGGGCGAACGGTCCCTCGCCCTGGCCGGTGACCTTCTTCCATCTCGGCCGCTACTTCCAGAAGCCGGTGCGCATGCATGTCCTGGACAGCGGCAAGGCGCGCGAGATCGTCTATGACGAGAGCTATTTCGAGATGCCGGCGGATTCACCGGCGCGCCAATTGCCGGCGGGAGCGGGTTTCGCGGGTTTCCGCTTCCAGGAGAGCCGCTCCGGACATCCCGGCCGCAAGGGCGAGAAGCTCGACTGGCAGAAGAATGACTGGGTCGCCTTCCTCGGCGCCTCCTATTTCCGCGCCATCGGCGAACTCTATCAATATGGCCTGTCTGCCCGCGGCCTTGCCATCGATCCGGCCGTCGGCGGCAAGCCTGAAGAGTTTCCGGATTTCACCCATATCTGGCTGGAGACGCCGCAGGCCTCGGCCGAGTACGTCGTTGTCTATGCCCTGCTCTCCGGCCCCAGCGTCGCCGGCGCCTATCGCTTCCGGATGCATAGAGGCAAGGGCGTCGACATGGAGATCGAGAAGGCGATCTTCCTGCGCAATGACGTCGCCCGGCTCGGCATCGCGCCCCTGACCTCGATGTACTGGTATTCGGAGACCGCGAAATCGACCGCCGTCGACTGGCGCCCCGAAGTGCATGATTCCGACGGCCTCGCGCTCTGGACCGGCTCCGGAGAGCGCGCCTGGCGCCCCCTCAACAACCCCAGCCGCACCACAGCCTCGTCCTTCGTCGACAACAATCCGCGCGGTTTCGGCCTGATGCAGCGCGACCGCGAGGTCGGTCATTATCTCGACGGCGTCTTCTACGAGCGCCGCCCCAGCCTCTGGATCGAGACGATCGGCCAATGGGGCAAAGGCGCCGTTCAGCTCATCGAGATCCCGACCGACGACGAGATTCACGACAATATCGTCGCGATGTGGGTGCCCGAGGGTCCCGCCAAGGCCGGGGCCGCCTACGAGTTCCACTACAAGCTGCATTGGCTCGCGGACGAGCCCTTCCCCTCGCCGCTCGGCCGCGTCGTCGCGACACGGCTCGGCAATGGCGGCCAGCCCGGGACCACCCGGCCGAAGGGCGTGCGCAAATTCATGGTCGAGTTCAAAGGCCCGGTGCTGGAGAACATTCCCTTCGGCGTGAAGCCCGAGGTCGTGCTCTCGGCCTCGCGCGGCGCGTTCTCCTATGTCTTCGCCGAGGCCGTGCCGAACGACGTGCCCGGCCATTGGCGCGCGCAATTCGACCTGACGGTCGAGGGAGCGGATCCGGTCGAGATGCGCTGCTTCCTGCGCGGCGGCGACACCGTCCTGACCGAAACCTGGCTGTACCAGTATCTGCCGTTCTGAGCGGGAACTGGTTCAGCCCTCCATCTGGCGTTTGCGCACCCGCTCCACTGACACGAACAGGGTATTGGCGGCGCCGGGCTCGACGTTGAACACGTCGAAACTCGGCGCATCCGGATGATCGGCCGGCATGTGCAGCGCCGCGGCCCCCTTGCGGCCGGCAAAGGCCATGATGCGGAAACTCAGCCCGTCAGGCAGGCCGATCTCGATCGCATCGGCCGGAATTTCCGTGACGACGCCGTCACGGACGGCTCTGAAGGTCACTCGGTCACCACTCACGCGCGCGCTCCGGTTCTGCTGCCATTGACCATGGTGGATAACGCCACGGCCGGAAGCCGACAACAATCGCGATCTCGCTTGCTCCGGAGATCGCGTAACATTATATCATTCACCCATGAGCCATTCGCACCGCCCCGCAGCCGCTGCCCTCTCGGAAGATCCGGGCTGGTCGCTGCTGCGCCTTTCGGCGGCGGGTCGGCTCGGGCTCGCGCTCGGCATCATCGCCTTGCTCTGGCTTGCCACATTTGCAGTCATCTCCTGACGAAAGCTGCCCTTCGTGCCCGCCATTCGCCTCGATGACCTCACGCTCGGGTATGACCGTCACCCGGCGGTTCATCACCTCTCCGGCGAAATCGCCGCCGGAAGCCTGACTGCGATCGTCGGACCGAATGGCGCCGGAAAATCGACGCTGCTGAAGGCCATTGCCGGTGCCTTGACCCCGCTCGACGGGCACCTGACTCTCGCCCGCGGCAAGCGCCTCGCCTATCTCCCGCAATCGGCGGAGCTCGATCGTTCCTTCCCAATCCATGTCTACGATCTCGTTGCCATGGGGCTGTGGGGCAAGGCCGGCATCTTCGGCCGCATCGGCTTTGGAGCGAGGACCAGGATCGAGGAAGCGATCGCCGCCGTCGGCCTGACCGGCTTCGAGCGCCGCCCCATCGGCAATCTCTCCGGCGGCCAGATGCAGCGCGCGCTCTTCGCCCGCCTGCTGCTGCAGGACGCCGATATCATTCTGCTCGACGAACCCTTCACCGCCATCGATGCTCGGACCACGGCCGATCTGCTCGCCTTGGTTCGACGCTGGCATGGCGAGGCGCGCACCGTGGTTGCCGTCCTCCACGATATCGAGACGGTGAAACGCGCCTTCCCCGAGACGCTGCTGCTGGCCCGGGAGGCTGTCGCCTGGGGCGCGACCAACGACGTCCTGACGCCTGAAAACCAGCTCAAGGCCCGGCGCATGGTCGAGGCTTTCGACAGCCATGCGCCCGCCTGCGACCGCGACGCGGCCTGAACCTTCCGCAAACCTGGCACGCCGATGCTCCACGATATTTTCATCGGCCCCTTCGCCGAATTCGACTTCATGCGCCGGGCCCTTGTCGGCGTCTTCGCGCTCGCCGTCTCCGGCGCGCCGATCGGCGTCTTCCTGATGCTGCGACGCATGAGCCTGACCGGCGACGCCATGGCACATGCGATCCTGCCCGGCGCTGCCATCGGCTATCTCGTCGCCGGGTTCTCGCTGCCAGCCATGACGATTGGCGGCCTCGTCGCCGGCTTTGCCGTCGCGCTGGCGGCCGGCGCGGTCGCCCGGCTGACCGTGATGAAGGAGGATGCCTCGCTTGCCGCCTTCTACCTGATCTCACTGGCGCTCGGCGTCACCATCGTCTCGCTGCGCGGCTCGGCGGTCGACCTTTTCCATGTCCTGTTCGGCAATGTGCTGGCGCTGGATGACGATGTGCTGGTGCTGCTTTCGAGTGTCGCGACACTGACCCTGGTCACGCTGGCMTTGGCCTATCGCCCTCTCGTGCTCGAATGCGTCGATCCGGGCTTCCTGCGCTCGGTCAGCCGCTCCGGCGGTGTCGTGCATCTCACCTTCCTTGGCCTCGTCGTGCTCAATCTGGTCGCCGGTTTCCATGCGCTCGGCACCCTGCTTGCGGTCGGCCTGATGATGCTGCCTGCTGCCGCAGCGCGCTTCTGGACAGCCGACATCACGCGACTGATCCTGCTCGCCTCCGGTTTCGGTATCCTGTCCGGCTATGCCGGGCTGGTTGTCTCATACTCGGCCGGCAGCAATCTTCCCGCGGGCCCAGCCGTCATCCTGTCCGCCGGCGCACTCTATCTCGGCTCACTCCTGTTCGGCACGCAGGGCGGGCTCGCACGCCGGCTCTTGCCTCGGTCCCATCTCCAACGTTAGTAATGTTATAGTGTTTCATTATTCGCTGGAGAGCCGCATGTTGAATCGTCGTTGCCTCATCGCCGGGCTCACCGCGGGACTGGCCCTCTCGGCCGCGCCGCTGATCGCGCGTGCCCAGGAGAAACTGCCGGTCGTTGCGAGCTTCTCGATCCTTGGCGACTTCGCCAGGGAGATCGGCGGCGAACGTGTCGCGGTGACGATTCTCGTCGGCCCTGATGGCGATGCGCATGTCTATTCGCCGACGCCGGCCGATGCGAAGAGCGTGGCGGCGGCGAAGCTGGTCCTGATCAACGGGCTCAAATTCGAAGGCTGGTTGTCCCGGCTGATCAAGTCCTCCGGCACGAGCGCAACCGTCGTGACGGCGACGCGGGCAATCTCTCCCCTGAAGCTGCAGGACGACGATCATGACCACGGCAAGTCGGGCGGCCATGATCATGCGGGCGGGGACGACCCTCATGCCTGGCAGAGCGTCGTCAACGCCAGGCTCTATGTCGCGAATATCCGCGATGCGCTGAGCGCGGCCGACCCTGCCGGCAAGGTGGCTTACGAGGCCAATGCCGCGGCCTATCTCGGCAAGCTCGATGGACTTCAAGGCGAGATCCAGGCTGCCGTAGCCCGCATCCCGGTCGACCGACGCAAGGCCATCACGTCGCACGATGCCTTTGGTTATTTCGTCAGGGCCTATGGCATTGAATTCGTGGCGCCACAGGGTGTTTCGACCGAGGCTGAAGCCTCGGCCAGGGACGTGGCGCGCATCATTCGCCAGGTTAAGGCGCAGAAAATTCCGGCGGTCTTCCTCGAGAATATCACCAATCCCCGGTTGATCGAGCAGATCGCGCGCGAAACCGGAGCCAAGATCGGCGGCCGGCTCTACTCCGATGCACTCTCGACCGCATCCGGCCCTGCCGGGACTTACATCGAGATGATGCGACACAATATAAGGCAGATCGAAAAGGCGCTCGGCACAGGCGCAGCGTAAGCTGCGCTGACGAGCGGCACTCGGCAGCAATCAGGTCGTCCCATGTCTGAAAAGATCCCCGTTACCGTGCTCACCGGCTATCTCGGAGCCGGCAAGACCACGCTCCTCAACCGCATCCTCACCGAAGACCACGGCAAGAAGTTCGCCGTGATCGTCAACGAGTTCGGCGAGGCCGGCATCGATGGCGACCTCGTCGTCGGCGCCGACGAGGAAGTCTTCGAGATGAACAACGGTTGCATCTGCTGCACCGTCCGCGGCGACCTGATCCGCATCCTCGACGGGCTGATGAAGCGCAAGGGCAAGTTCGACGCGATCATCGTCGAGACCACCGGCCTCGCCGACCCGGCCCCCGTCGCACAGACCTTCTTCGTCGACCAGGATGTCGGCGATGCGACCAAGCTCGACGCCGTCGTCACCGTGACCGACGCCAAATGGCTGAAGGACCGCCTGAAGGATGCTCCCGAGGCAAAGAACCAGATCGCCTTTGCCGACGTCATCATTCTCAACAAGACCGATCTGGTCACGGCCGAGGAACTGGCCGGGGTCGAGGCGGCGATCCGCGCGATCAACCCCTATGCCAAGCTGCACAAGGCGACCCGCTGCGACGTCGCGATCGACAAGCTGCTCGACCGCAACGCCTTCGATCTCGATCGGATTCTCGACATCGAGCCCGACTTTCTCGAGTCCGGTCATCACCATCATCATTCCGATGATGTGCGCTCGATGTCGTTCACGATCCCCGGCGATGTCGATCCCGACAAATTCATGCCGTGGATCAACGACATCTCTCAGGCGCAGGGTCCGAACATCCTGCGTTCCAAGGGCATCCTGTCCTTCAAGAACGAGCCGCGCCGCTTCGTTTTCCAAGGCGTGCACATGATTCTCGACGGCGATCTGCAGCGTGACTGGAAGGCAGACGAGAAGCGTGAATCGCGTCTCGTCTTCATCGGCCGCGATCTCGACGAGAACGAGTTGCGCAAGGGGTTTATGGCCTGCGCGGCGTGAGCTAAAGCCACGCCATGGACACGCAGACAAAACCCGTTTCGCTCCGCGAGCATGTCGTCCCGGTCACGGCCGGCGAGCATGTCGTCTCGGCTTCATGGCTCAAGCAGACGCTGGTGTTCGCRCTCGCCGACGGGCGCGTGTTGCGCTGGCGTGACGGTGAGGCCGAGAGCATTGACGCCCATGCTGGCGGTATCCTCTCCGCCTGCTCCGATGGCGAGCGCCTGATCAGCGGCGGCGATGACGGACGTGTCGTCGCCACGGCGGCCGAGGGTGAGCCGGTCGAGATCTACCGTGATCCCAAGCGGCGCTGGATCGATGCCGTGACATTCTCAGGCTCGGGCGCCATCGCCTGGAACACCGGAAAGACCGTCCATGCCCGCGACGACAAGGGCAAGCTCCGGACCTTCGACTTCGCCTCGACGCCGCAGGGCCTCGTCTTTGCACCTAAGGGGTACAGGCTCGCCGTCGCGCAGATGAACGGCGTCTCGCTCTGGTATCCGAACACCGAAGCAAAGCCTGAATTCCTGGAATGGAAGGGATCGCATCTCGACGTGACCTGGTCCGCCGACGGCCGCTTCGTCGTCTCGTCGATGCAGGAGAACGCGCTGCATGGCTGGCGCCTCGGCGACAAGCCGACGCATATGCGCATGACAGGCTATCCGGCAAAGCCACGCTCGCTGTCCTGGTCGCATGATGGGCTCTGGCTCGCCTCCAGCGGCGCGGATGCGGCCATCATCTGGCCCTTCCAGGGCGAAGGCCCGACGGGCAAGGCCCCACGCGAGTGCGGCGCGCGCCATGCCAAGGTCACCCGCGTCGCCTTCCACCCCAAGGCGCTCGTGCTGGCCGTCGGCTATGACGATGGCTGCATCCTGCTGGTCCGGCTGACCGATGCCTCCGAGCTGCTGGTGCGCCCTCCGCTCAAGGCCAGCGGTATCACGGCCTTCGCCTGGGACAAGCTTGGCAAGCGCCTCGCCTTCGGCGCCGAGGATGGTGCGGCCGGCATCCTGACCCTGCCGACCTGAGCGATGCGCTTCGGCCTCTTCGGCAAGGACCCTGCGGGCAAGGCCGTCGCTTCGGAAGCGGCCACCCGGATCAAGGCCGAGACCCGGGACCTCCTCGGCCTGCCGGAGCGGGCCKCGATCGCCGTCAACGAGATCCTCTGTGCAGCCCCCGCCTGCCCCGGCACCGAGACGGTGATCCTGGTGATGAACCCCGGTGAGAAGACCAGGGCCTACAAGGCGCAGATGCCAATGGCGGAGCTGACGCGGGAGGCCTTGATCGTGACGTTGGAATTGGTCGCGGATCGCTAAAGCATCGGCCCGAAAGGTCGATTGCGGTTTTCCGGAAAGCCGATGCAGACACGAGAGCCAAGTGCCTGAACCGAGGGGTAGCGCGTGACGGACTCACTCTTGATCCGCGATATCGGCGATGATGACGTCGAACAGGTCAGCGCTCTCTGGCGCGCCGCCGGCGTCGCGCGCCCCTGGAACGACCCTGAAACCGATATCGCCTTTGCTCGCCGTGATTCGCACTCGACCGTCCTGGTCGCAGTGCTGGACGGCACGATCGTCGCAACGGTGATGGTCGGCGAGGATGGACATCGCGGCTGGGTCTACTACGTCGCGGCTGATCCGGAGCATCAGGGCCAGGGCCTTGGCCGCCGCATCATGGACGCGGCCGAGCACTGGCTCGCCGAACGTGGGGTGTGGAAGCTGAACCTGCTCGTCCGCGGCGACAACGCCAGGGTCAAGCAGTTCTACGAGCACCTCGGCTATACCGACACGCAGTCGACCTGTTTCCAGAAGGTCCTCTCCCGGGCCTGAAGCGGCCTCGAACAGCCCGTCACGCCCCCAAGAGATCGATCAGGTGCGGGATCAGCGGCTCGTCGGCCGGCGGCATGGCGAGATCCCGCAGCTTGCCGGGCCGCACCCATTTCAGCGCCTGACCTTCTGCCGAGACGACCGCACCTTCCCAACGCCGGCAGATATAGAGCGGCATCAGCAGGTGGAATTCCGGATAGGCGTAGCTCGCGAAGGTCAGGGGCGCCAGGCAGTCCTCTTTCACGCTGATGCCGAGTTCCTCAGACAGCTCGCGGATCAGCGCCGGCTCCGGCCGCTCCCCCGCTTCGAGCTTGCCGCCGGGGAATTCCCACAGTCCGGCAAGCGACTTGCCCTCCGGACKCTGCGTGACGAGAACGCGGTTGTCGGTATCGATCAGTGCACAGGCAACAACGAGAAGCAGTTTCACGAAGGCTCAGGTCCCGGAGAGGAGGTGATGGCTCACGCTCCTTACCGTCAACGGTGGCCGCGTCATAGGCCGAACCGTCTGTTCCGGTGAGCGCATCCGCCTCGCGGCCGGATCTCCTTCGCGAGGACGCTCGGCCCCGAGGAGCAAGGCAAGCGCCGCCCCCGGGTGCGGCTCAGGCCTCCCTCACCCGTCGTGCCGTCGAGACCAGAAACACCCCGACGAGGATGATGCAGCCCCCGACGAGCTGCCGCAGCTCCAGTGTTTCACCAAGGATGAGCACACCCATGACGGTCGCGACGGTGGGAACGAGATAGCCGGTCATCGCCGCCCGCGTCGGCCCCGCCGCACGGATCAGCTTCATGAAGATCGCCATCGGGACCGCCGTCGAGGCGACTCCGAGCGCTAGCATGACAGGCAGGTGATTCTGGATCGGAAGCAGTCCGGCGGGCCCGATGAAGACGAGTGTCAGCCCAAGCGCGACAATCCCGGAGACGACCTGCTGGCCGAGCGCGAGGCGCGCGGGATTTCCGGCCGGGGCAGGCACGGCACGGACATAGAGATTCCCGGCAGCATAGGCCAGCATCACACCGACCATGGCGGCGACGCCATAGGCAGTCGCGCCGCCTGCGACCAGGCGTGGGCCGATCAGGATCGCGACGCCGACCATCCCGAGCAGGACGCCAAGGACACGGCGGCCGGAAAGCCGCTCCTCCGCAAAGAGAAAATGCGCGAAGATCGCGGTCACCAGCGGACCGGCGGCCTGGATCATCGCGGCAGGCCCGCTGGCGAGCTGCGTCAGCGCATAGGCGACGAGCACATTCGGCACCCAGCCATTGGTGGTGCCGAGCACGAGCCAGTGCCGGAGTTCATGCCGCCGGGGCAATGGGCTCTGCCCGAGAAAGCTCACCCAAAGGGCCAGCGCTGTCGCCCCGAGCAGACCGCGCCCCGCCGCGACGGCCAGCGGCGGCACCTCGCCGCTCATCAGCTTGATGAGCAGGAAGCTGCAGCCCCAGAAGAACGAGCAGAGGAACAGATTGCCGACGATGAAGCTCCGGCTGGGTTCAGCCGGAGCGGTCGCCTCAGGAGCGATAATCGCCATTGATCTCGACATAGGCCTTGGTGAGATCGCAGGTCCAGACGGTGGACTTGCCCCGGCCCAGCCCGAGATCGGCCGTGATGACGATGTCGTCGCCCTTCATGTAGTCGGAGACGGCGGTCTCGTCATAGGACGGCGCACGGGCGCCCTGCTTCGCGACCGTGATGTCGCCGAAGGAGATGTCGAGCCTGTCGCGATCGGCCGGCTCGCCGGCCTTGCCGACGGCCATGACGACGCGGCCCCAATTGGCGTCCTCGCCGGCGATCGCCGTCTTGACCAGCGGCGAATTCGCGATCGAGAGCGCAACGCGCTTGGCAGAGCGCGCGGAGGTGGCACCGGTGACCCGCACCTCGACGAATTTCCGCGCACCTTCGCCGTCCTTGCAGACGAGATGGGACAGCTCGAGAAGCAATGCATTGAGCGCACGCTTGAAGCCGGAGAGGCGTGCATCATTGACCTCGGTGATCTCCGGCACGCCGCGCGCCGCCGCCTTCCCCGTGGCGAACAGCATCAGCGTGTCGGAGGTCGAGGTGTCGCTGTCGACCGTAACGGCATTGAACGAACCCTTGACGCCCTTGGAGAGCAGCGCCTGCAACACCGGCGCGGCAATCGGCGCGTCGGTGAAGACGAAGGAGAGCATCGTCGCCATGTCGGGCGCGATCATGCCGGCGCCCTTGGCAATGCCGGCGATGACCACCTCATGCCCGTCGATCTTCGCCTTACGCGAGAGCGCCTTGGGGAAGGTGTCGGTGGTCATGATCGCCTTGGCCGCATCGATCCACGGGCCGTCCGCCGCGCGGGAGGCGCAGTCCTTCAGGACGCCCTCGAACTTCGTCGCATCCAGCGGCTCGCCGATCACGCCTGTGGAGGCGATGAAAACCTCCTGCGGCTTGCAGCCGGCCGCCTTGGCGGCGATCTCGGCGGTCAGCTTGACGGAATCGCGGCCCTTGAGGCCGGTAAAGGCATTGGCGTTGCCGGAATTGACGACGATCGCCCGCGCCTTGCCTTGCGCCAGGTTCTCACGGCACCAGTCGACCGGCGCGGAGGGGCATTTCGAGCGGGTGAAGACACCGGCGGCCTGCGTACCCTCGTCGAGCAGCATGAAGACCACATCCGTTCGCCCCTTGTAGCGAATGCCCGCTTCGGCGGTGGCAAAGCGCACGCCCGGCACAGCCGGGACCTTGGGCTGGCGTTTCGGCGCGAGCGGGGAAATGGGAACATCCTTGCCAGCCATCGAAGCATCTCCTGAAACGAGGCGTCCGATTTGCCGCAGCAGCGGACGGAAGACAAGAGTTGGAAATGCAGAGCCCAAACGCATGATGCCCGGGTTTGCCCCGGGCATCATGTCGTAATTCTCCCTGAAATTCCCGGGCCAGGCCCGGGAACGGAGCAACGATCAGCCGTTCAGGGCTTCTTCGGCTCGGCCGGCTTGTCCGCGGGCTTCTCGGCTGGCTTGTCCAGCCGCTCGACCTTGGCCTTCTCGCGCATCGCCAGCACGATGTCCTGCTGGGCCTTGCGCTCGAGATACTGGTCGATCTGCGGCTTGACATCCTCGAACTTGGGCAGCGGCTTGGAGCGCTTGTCCTCGACCTTGATGACATGCCAGCCAAACTGGCTCTGCACCGGCTCCGAGATCTGTCCCTTCTCGAGCTTGAAGGCAGCCTCCGAGAACTGCGGAACCATGCGCTCCTTCGTGAACCAGCCGAGATCGCCGCCTTCCTTGCCCGAACCAGGATCCTTGGAGAGCTCGGCTGCGACCTTGGCGAAATCCTCGCCCTTCTTCACCCGTGCCGCAGCGTCCTTGGCCTTGGCTTCATCCTCGACCAGGATGTGGCGCGCATGCACCTCTTCCTCGGGCGCCATGGCCTTGACGGTATCTTCGAAGAGCTTCTTCGCCGCTTCCGGCGTCGCAGCCTTCTTGGCCTCGCGCGTCAGATACTCGTCGAGCAGCACCTTCTCGCGGTAATAGGCGAGGCGCGACGCGAAATCCGGCCCTTCCGCGATCTTGGCTGCTACGGCAGCCTTGGCCCCAAGCTTGAGGTCGACGAGGTAGTTGATCACCTCGTCGCGCTTGCGGTCTTCGGGGAGCTGCGCGAGGCGTTCGCCCAGATCTTCGCTGGCAAGCGTCATGTCGCGCTCGGTGATCGCGATTCCGTCGACCTTGGCCACGACCTTGTCCGCCTGAGCGAAGGC
>NZ_JBFTRC010000017.1:0-51671 GCF_056399325.1 Allobosea sp. 01N443 | reverse complement strand
GAACACGAGCGCGCCGAACGGCCGCACGGCGAAACCGGCTGCAAAACTGAAKAGCACGAAGATGAATTTCGCCGTATCGTTGTCGCCGGGCACGAAACTGGCGGCGATGTTCGCGGCGAGCGGGATGGTGAGGTAGAAATCGTACCACTCGAAGACCGTGCCGGCCGACGAGGCGATGATGACCTTGCGTTCTTCTCTGGACATCGGTCGGGGCGCGTCAGCCGCCCCCGGTGCTTGCGCAGCCACGTTCATAACGCGATCTCCCTGCTCAATCCCCCCGCAGCCTGATCATTCGGGCCGGATCAAACGATTGCCCGAGATCGGCACTTGCGCAATCCGGCACTTAGTCTTGCATCGTTTGTCGTACGACTAGACTCAGAATTCGTTGATTGGAGCCAGACGATGACGGTTGCGGCGGGATAGATGGCCGAGAAGAAAATGGGGGCGTATCAGTCGTAATCTATGGCGATGCGTCGCCAGTCTTTAAGCTTGGCGAAGAGGTTCGCGACCTTGTGGCGCTGGCGATAGACCCCTTGTCGTAGGAACACGGGATTTTTCGGCTTCTGCTCGATGGAATGCAGGGTTCGATGTCTCTGGCACCCGGCGCCTGGCTGGTCGGTGGGTTGAGACGGACCTCTTGGAGACGCCCTGGTGCCGATCACTTGCCACCTTCTTGCCGGGCACCTTACGGCCTAAGCTGTGGCATCGGAGGAGAGTGAACGATGGCTACCCTGGAACGAGCGATCGGTATTGCGGCAGAGGCTCACGCCGGCCAGCTCGACAAGACCGGCGCACCCTATATCGCCCATCCGATGCGGCTGATGGCGCGCTTCCTGGCAGGCGGCAACGAGGAATCGGCGATTATCGCGGCGCTGCACGATGTCGTGCAGGATTCGAAATGGACCCTCCAC
This sequence comes from Allobosea sp. 01N443, assembly GCF_056399325.1. Lineage (NCBI taxonomy): Bacteria > Pseudomonadati > Pseudomonadota > Alphaproteobacteria > Hyphomicrobiales > Alloboseaceae > Allobosea > Allobosea sp. 01N443. Next base: position 50,760 of record NZ_JBFTRC010000017.1, on the reverse strand, counting down.
GACCTTCACCGCGAGGGCTTCTCCCAGGAGATCCTGTCTGCGCTCGAAGCCCTGACCCGTCGCGACGGCGAGGAATACGTGGACTATATCCGGCGCGCCGCAGCCCATCCGCTGGCGCGCTTCGTCAAGGAGGCGGATATCCGCGACAACCTGGCGGAAGAACGGATGAACAAGGTCTATGACCGCGAGAGGCTTTTCAACAAATATTCCGTGGGGTTGCGTGTGATCGCTGAGACGCCGCTCAAGCGCTAGGGCGCAGCCCGTAGAACAGCAGCCGTCACCAAGGGCGACGGCTGCCATGGCTGTCTTTGGATCGGCCCGAAAACCGCGATCCACTTTTCGGGCCGATGCTAGGAGCCCTCAGCCAGCGCTGGCGAAGCGCGTGCTGCGCGGATCGCCCTCCGGCAAGACCTCGGGCTGCTTCCAGACCACGCCGTTCGGCGTCGGGATCGGCGTCATCGTCAGCTGGTATTGCGGCTGGCCGCGAAAATTCGGATCGCCCGGCTGCTCGCTCTGGATCTGGTAGCGCAGCAGCATCGCGAAATCCTCATGCGCCGTGTTGTGGCAGTGGCTGACATAGGCGCCACCGAACTCGCCGAAGCGCACCTGGAACTTGACCCGGCCGGAGGGCCGCAGCCGCCAGACATCCTTGCGCGCCAGCCGCTCCGTCGCCGGGATCGGCGCACCGCCGCGATCGATGGTGACGCCCTCCTCGAAATGCAGGTGGATGGGATGATCCCAGCCGCCACCGCCATTGATCAGCGTCCAATGCTCGACCTCGCCCGGCTTCGGGATCAGCATCGAAATCCGGTTGGCATTGAGCGAATGCGCGTTCTCGCCATTGATCTTGATCGTCCAGGGGAAGCTCGCGATGTCGCCGCATTCAGGGATGCACTGGCCGTCGGCGCCCCGTGAATCGCCGGTGCCGGATCGTCCGAACTCGATCACCCGCTCACGGACCGGTGCCACGATCGGGATCTGGGTCGTCAGCGTCTTCGTGCCCGTGCGCCAATCGGGATCGGCGAAATTGGCGCTGCGGTCGACATCGAGCGGGCTGCTGGCATTGTAGAGCTTGCCGGGGTTGTCGACGCTCTGAAGCTGGTTCACCACCCGGAACTCGAGGAAGGGACCAACGCACGGATCGTCGTCATCGCCCTTGAAGGCCGAGGCCATCGAGACCGGCCCCTTGGGGAGACGCCCGTCGGTCTGCTTCARCAGGTTGACCAGATAGACGCTGTCGCCGGGCTCGAAGGCGGCGAAGTCGACGACGATGTCGAAGCGCTCCGCCACGCCCATCTCGTCGGTCTCGGTCAGGGCGATCGGGTTGACCAGCAGGTTGCCGTCATTGGCGATGAAGTAGAACGGCACATTGGTCATGCGCGCAAAGCGCCGGCTCTTGTTGACCGCCAGCGCCAGCTTCATGAACCGCGCCATCGCCGCATTCAGGATGCGGAAGCGGTAGCGCCGCGGCAGCACCTCGAAATAGGGGTAATAGGTGCCGTTGACGCAGAGCATATCGCCGAGGAAACCGTCAGTGTCGAAGATGTCGAAGCGGGCCTGGCCATTGGCGTCGAAGGCGGGGTTCGAGACCGCCAGATTCACGTCGAAATCGAGATTGCCCCATTTCAGCTGCGAGCCGCTGGGCAGCCGCAGGTTGATGCCGTCATTGAGGTCCTCGCGGCCGCGATCGGGGCCGCTATAGATATTGCACAGCCCGAAAATGCCCTTGTGCACGTTCTCGGCGGTGAAGAAGAAGCGATGGTCGTGGAACCAGAGGCTGCTCTGGATCTCGCGGAAATCGCCGGGGACCTGGACCAGGCCCTCGCGGTCATCGGGCCCCGAGCATTTGCGGGCATAGTCGCGGTCGCCGGTCGGCCAGACATTGGGCATGTCGCGCCGGGCCATCGCCATGCCCCAGTGGTAATCGTAGAAGGTGCCGGGGAAGTGATAGGCGTTGCAGGCGCCGTCACTTTCGGCGCCGTTATGGGCGTTATGGAGATGGATCGAGATCTCGTTGCGCCCAAAGCCGCCATTCTTCCTCCGGTCGACCGGCAGATCGTTATAGATCCGGGTCAGGATCGGCTCGCCATAGCGCGCCTTGATCAGGGTCGGCTGGCCGATCCCGGTGCGCAAGCCGGCGGTCCGCCCTTCCCGGCCAGGTGCGCGCGGCCCGAAGGTCCACATCGAGGTCGCCGCCTGTTCCGGCATGCCGTCGCAGAAATAGCAGCCGGCCTTGACCTGTCCGAGCGAGAGCAGATAGCCCTTCTTGGGATAGAGTTCCTCCCAGCGCTGATGCGCGAAGAACTCACCGGGCGGGCGGCCCTCGAACGGCCCCGCATTGGTGACCGGGTTGCGGTAGAGCCCACCGCCTGAACTGGTGAAATCGGTGTGGTAGGAGAAATTCTTCGCCGGCAGCTCCTGGGCGCCCGAGGCTCCGCCCCAGGCGGCATCGCCATTCGCCATGCGCGTCAGCGGCACGGGTTTCAGCACCTCCGGGCGCGGCATCAGGTCATGGAACTTGTCGACACCGAAGGTCGGGCTTCGCGGCGCGCCTGTCGGCACCTGGGCGTAGGCGCTCCTGGCGAAGGGGCTCAACCCATTCTTCGCGATCAGCAGGCCACCCGCCGTGAAATAGCCCCAGCGCAGCAAATCGCGTTTGGTGATCTCGCCGACCGACAGCGCCTTGACGATCTCGAGCCGGTTTTCGAGAGCACGCTGCGCCTCCCGCAGCCGCAAACCCTTGGTCAGACGCGGTAGATACATGCCGACCTCCCCCGATGCCGCAATTGCGGCAGAAATACCGTGCCGGTGATAGCTGGAGGGCGCCGCGAATTGTAGAGATGATGGTCGCTCAATCCGTGCGGCGAAGGTCAGACCACGAATCTATACTTACGATGGGGCCGCGACAGCGCTCTGCGCAGTCCGGCGCCATTCGGGGCGCGATGCCCGGATTCAGGGCAGGAATCCGCCTTCGATCGCGCGCGCTCGCACCATGGAGCCCGTTTCCGCCCCATGAGGCCGGCAAAGCAGCGGGCTCCCGATCATGCGGCCGTCAGAGCCTGTCGGCGGCGATCACCGCCTGGGCGAAGGGCTGCGGCGCCTCCTGTGGCGGATTATGGCCGATGCCGCCGGTGAAGAGCCGGTGCTCGTATTTGCCGGTGAACCGCTTCGCATAGACGGCAGGCTCCGGATGCGGCGCGCCATTGGCATCCCCCTCGATGGTGATCGTCGGCACGCCGATCGTCGGAAAGGCAGCGAGCTTCTTTTCCAGCTCGTCATATTGCGGCTCGCCCGCGGCCAGGCCGAGGCGCCAGCGATAATTATGGATCGAAATCGCGACATGGTCGGGGTTGTCGAGGGCGGTGGCCGAGCGCGCAAAGGTTGCGTCGTCAAAGGCCCATTTCGGCGAGGCCAGCTCCCAGATCAGGCGCGCGAAGTCATGCGTGTATTTCGCGTACCCCGCCTGCCCGCGCTCGGTGGCGAAATAATACTGGTACCACCATTGCAGTTCGGCCTTCGGCGGCAGCGGTACCTTGTTCAGCTCCTGGCTGCCGATGAGATAGCCGCTCACCGAGACCATCGCCTTGCAGCGCTCCGGCCAGAGCGCGGCGACGATATTGGCGGTCCGGGCGCCCCAGTCATAGCCGGCGAGGACCGCCTTCTCGATCTTCAGGGCGTCCATCAAGGCGACGAGGTCACGGCCCAGGGCCGCCTGCTGGCCGTTGCGCGGCGTGCCGTCGCTGAGGAAGCGCGTCGTTCCATATCCGCGCAGATAGGGCACGATTACGCGGTAGCCGGCCCCGGCGAGAAGAGGAGCAACCTCGACATAGCTGTGGATGTCATAGGGCCAGCCATGCAGCAGCAGCGCCGGCGGACCATCCGCCGGGCCGGCCTCGGCATAGCTGACCTCGAGAACGCCCGCCACGATCCGCTTCAGCGGAGCAAACGAGGCCTGCACGCCCTGCCCCGCGCTGCCCGCAGGTGTGACGGAGGGTGGACTGGTCTGGGCGCGGGCACCGCCGATCGCAGTGAACGGGGCAAGTGCGGCTCCGAGCGCCAGGGCGCCGAGGACATTCCTGCGCGGGTGATCGATCTGCTCGGGCATGGCTCTTCTCCCGATGGCTTGAATGGTAGGGGAAGGACGCGGAGCCATTGTATCCCGGCTGCGTCGCGGCGCAGCCGAAATCGAAATCGCGCGTCGGATCAGGCGGTCGCGATTCCGGGGGACAATCGGCTCGCCGCCGTTGCGCAGCCAGCCCGGACGTCGGGGGCCGGCGTGACAGCGGTCATTCCGCCCACGGCGATGCTCGCACGCGACCCCTTGAGCTCGCATTCGCCTCCGGAAGCCAGGCAGCCGCAGGCGGACCCCTATTTATGCTCGGGCGGCTCGACTTCCGTCGCTCGCAGCGCCTCGACAGTGACAGCCGCAATAAGTCCGGTCATCACGATGCCGGCGAAACCGATCACGACGGCAAGCATGCGCGAGCTGAAATGCGTCGGCGTGAAATCCCCATAGCCGATCGTGAAGCCGGTCACGAAGGTGAAATAGAGGGAGTCGCCGAAACCCCAGTCCTCGATGCGCCCGATCAGAAACCCCGGCACGAGCATGGTCGCGAGCACACCGGAGAGAACCGGCCACATCACGCGGAAACTCCCGATCAGCGCGAAGAAGAAAGCGTGCMGCTTCTGCCTGGCATCCATGGATTTGAGAACCGCGTAAGATTTCGTAAGCCGAGGATAGCCTCGCCCAGCAGTAATTGCCAGTTGCGGAGGAGCTACGCGTGGCCCGCGCCGGACGTGTCCGTGACGCGTTTCGCTGGCTTGGCCAATCATTGCCCTGGTGCACGCGCAACCTGACAGGTCGCGTCAGGTAAATGTCAGGTTCACCGGTGTAGGGTTCGCAGGCCCCAGAAGCCCTTCACGCATCTGCGAAGAAGACCGCGAACACGACGTCATCCAATGCGTATTAGGCTGGGTCTCCCGGCCGAGCGATACTGCTGGAATACGCATCCGCTCCAAATCGGGACTGCCAATCATAAAACCCAGGGAGGCTACTCATGGTCATGCGACGTATTTGCCATTTTCGCACCACGCCCTGCGCGCGGACAGCGGGTGAGAACGGTCGCGCGAGCGGTCATCTGGGGACCGCCGCGCTGGTCGCGCTGCCGCTGCTCCTCGCAGCAGGCGCAGCCCAGGCCGCGTCATCGGAAGGGTGCGAGGGCGGCGGCTTTACCGTGCTGGGACGCACTCAGAATGCCACCCTCCCCGCCAGCGCTCTTGGGACGAGTTTTCGGGTGCAGGGCAAATATGCCCAATTCGATGTCGACTCGGCGACCCTCGGCATCCGCAACTTCACGCTAACCGGTGCGCCAAATCCCCTCGACATCACGGGAGGAGTGCCGACCCCGGTCTTCGCCAGCAAGCTCCCCGACCATCGCGGGTTGTCGCTGACCAGTTCACTCACCGTCGAGATCAAGGAGACCGAGATCGAGATCGGGAGAACGGGCCAAAACCTCAGCATGAAGATCCAGGCAAAGGACTGCGCGACTGGCGGCATATTCCAGATGGAGGTGGAACGCGAAGATGGAACGCCGACCCTCTTCACCCATATCCTGGCGGAAGGCGCCAACCCTCAGCTGAAGGCGTTCTATTTCGACAATCGCAACTTCCGGAACCGGGAAGGCGACGAGGTTCCCTACAAGGACATCACGGTCACCGTCCCGGCCCGCGTCAATTTCGGCAATAACTTCTCCCGCAAGTTCGTCGGCAGGGACAGCCCTCAGGTTGCCACGCGCAGGTCGGAACCGGATTGCGTGAACCTGATCGCCACCCGCGTCCCCACCAGCCCCGCGACCGTGCGTCATTGCGGCGGCGTATCCCGCTGGGACGTGGCGAGTGGCGGTCGCATGGGCCAGGTGATGGGCGAGGATGCGGTCGAGGTCGCTCCGCCAGCCACGGAATGCGTCAAGAAATGCCAGGCGCAGAACCGGGTTCGCGGCCGGTCAACGGTCCTTGGCTTCCCCTTCCCGGTCAATCCGGAAGACCAGCTCCAGCCGCGCTTCCCGCGGCAACAGCAGGCGGGCGCAACGCTGTCGGTTGCGACGAACCCGCAATAGGCGGGCACGTCCGGACAGCCCGTGCCCTATGGCGAGCGCGCCACCCGCGCTCGCCGGCATTCATTTTTGAAAGCGGTATGAGGTCCTGTTCGTCGGCGATCTGGTCGGCCGCCTCGGTTCGAAACGCCGGGCGGCTCTGAAGGCATCCCCACCCGGCAGGACCGATGGGCTGGCGAAACCCGCCATGCGATAGCGGGATGGAGCGGCCGATGGCCAAACCAGTGCCCGCCGTTCCGGCAGAAGCGGCGGGGCTCAGGCCGTGATGACGCCGGAAGGGGATTGCGGCGCCGGGACGCCCCACAAACACATGACGGCGCCTCCGGCTCCATGCCTGCCCGGACATTCGCGCCGGCTCGAAGATTTCGCCAGTTTCGATGAGACGCCGCGTGCAGTTGGCCCGCCCGCAGACGATGATGACGCGTTAGGCGTGGGCCCTGAACTTTTGCAGCGCACGCCTTGCCAGGTCCTCATCATCAATGGCGATCATCACCAGGTTCGCCACGATATAGGCCAATCGCTCTCGTTCGAGCTGTAKGTCGTGGCCCTCATCAAGGGCTGGCCTGATGGCCTCCCAGGCCGCATCCAAGGCCGCCTGGGCGCGCGCAATGTCCACCGGATCCGTGAGCGATGAGAATGGCATGGTCGCTCCCCCAACACCAAACTACATCGAAAATCTGGCCATCGCGCTCAAAAATGCAAGCTCTTCGGTCGCCGACAAAAAGCCCGCCCCCCTTTCGGAGCGGCGGRCAGTGCCTTGGAACTCAGAGATCTTGGGGTCCCTGGGAGATGCCGGGATAACCCGCAGCGTCAGCAGTTGTTCCCGCCATGTCTCCTGCGGGCGCGCCAGAGCCCCAGCATCGCTGAACCGGCCGGGAACGCAGACGCGGCCCGGCAGTTGATCTCGGTCCGACCTTTCAAAGGAGGCGCAATCATGCCGGCGAAATCCAAAGCCCAGCAGAAGGCCGCGGGAGCGGCGCTCGCCGCCAAGCGCGGCGAGATCAAAACCAGCGAGCTGAAGGGCGCGTCGAAGTCGATGGCGAAGTCGATGACCGAAGAGGAGCTGCACGACATGGCTTCGACCAAGCGCAAGGGCAAACCCGAGCACGTGTCCAAGGCGCACTGAACCTCGCCCTGGCGCCCGGCTGATCGCATGCCGATGGCCGCCTGGCGTGAATGCGGGGGATGGTCGAGCGAGCACTGCCGCCCGCGGTCAGCGGCTGTCAACCGGGGGCGTTGTGCTTCGTGGGAGCCTTGGCGCGTTCGCCGCGGTGGCGTCGAATTGCTGAACGGCCCGCTCCGCGAGCTGGCCGGCTCCGCCGGCATCCCAGAGCCCGACCACGATATAGCCGAGGCGTTCCCGTTGGATGGACGTTCTCTGTCGATCGATCTCGCCGCGTGCGTCGATCTGGCCCCACGCGGTCTCGAACGCCGCTACGATGACGGCGACCTCTTCTGGCGTGGCGACAATCGAGCGGAACGGCATCGACCTTCCCCTCGACGAGAAGTGAGCGCTTCGCCCCCTCAAATGCAAGTGCAAAAACTGACGCGGGCTCCGCCTCCTTGAATGGCGGGGCGCCGGCGGCCTCAGCGGGACCGCGCGGGTGCCCGCTTGGCGCTCCGTCCGCGCCGGTCCATGGCGAGCTTGGCCAGCACGCAGCCGAACACCGCGATCATCAGGGGCGGTGTCCGCAACCGTGCGATCAGGAACCCGAGCGGAACGGCAAACTGCCTGGGGTACTTTCCTTCTGCAATGTCGCGAGCCAGCCATAACCCGACGAGATGAACGAGGGCGCGCATGCGTCTTCCCTTCTGCAAACCATGAGACGACCGCACCAGGACAGTCTCGCCCTGTGCGTTGAACGGCGTTACTGCCGCCGCTGACGGGGCGCACCCGGCTTCGCCGGGCTCTGGACGGCAATCGGATCGCTCGTCGGAAATGTCTCCTTCAGCGCCTTGTCGAGTTGCTGATCTGCTGTGACTTCGCGCCCAGCCTTGCGTTGCGCGTGTTGCTCCTTACGGAGGCTTTCAATCGCCGGGTTCGTGTCTGGGCGCATCGCTCGTCTCCATTTCCGTGTCATCACCGACAGGCGTCCAGGGGTAACGTCGCGCGGTTTGATCCGTTCCACCGCGATCTCAGTCGAGGACGCGGCCCGGGGCCGTCGCGAACCAAGCCATCGCGAACAAAGTGACGGGGTTTGACGTTCACCCCATGATGCGGGCGGGCAGTGCTTCCCGCAGCCAGGGAGGAGAACCGCATATGGCGATCAAGCGCCCCGTCATGCTCATCGCCAGCGTCGCGGCCTCGGCGCTCATGCTCGCCGCTTGCGACAGTCGCTCCACCCTGCCCGAGGAGGCCGGCTACGGCCCCAACCCGACTTTGCCCGAGCCCAGGACGACATGGTTTCCGACCGTGAAGATCGCCGATGCGATCGGTTGGAAGCTGGGGGAGAAGCCGACCACGCCCAGCGGCGGCCAGGTGAGCACATTCGCCAGCGGGTTGCAGCATCCGCGCTGGCTCTACGAACTCCCCAATGGCGATGTGCTCGTGGCCGAAAGCGACGCGCCACCGAAGCCGGCGGAGAAGAGCGGCGGCATCCGCGGCTGGGTGCAGGGCGTCTTCATGAAGAAGGCCGGATCGCAGACGCTCAGCGCGAACCGGATCATGCTGCTGCGGGACAGTGACGGCGACGGCGTCGCCGAGACGAAGAGCGTCTTCCTGGAGAACCTCAACTCGCCATTCGGCATGGCCCTGATCGGCGACCAGCTCTACATCGCCAATGCCGATGCGCTTGTCCGCGTCCCCTACCGGCAAGGCGAAACCAGAAGCGCGGGCGCAGCCGTGAAGGTCGCCGACCTGCCTGCCGGCCGGAACCACCATTGGACGAAGAGCCTGACCGCCAGCGCGGACGGCTCGAAGCTCTATGTCGGCGTCGGCTCGAACTCCAATGTCGCCGAGAACGGCATGGCCGAGGAGGAGCGGCGCGCGGCCGTGCTCGAGATCGACCCGGCGACGGGAGCGACGCAGCTCTTTGCGACGGGGTTGCGCAACCCTGTCGGGATCGACTGGAACCCCGTGACCCGGGAACTCTGGGTGGCGGTCAACGAGCGCGACGAGATCGGCGACGATCTGGTGCCGGACTACATGACCTCGGTGAAGCGCGGCGGCTTCTATGGCTGGCCCTACAGCTATTATGGCCAGCATCTCGACAGGCGCGTCGAGCCCCAGAAGCCGGAACTGGTCGCCAAGGCGATCAAGCCAGATTACGCGCTGGGTTCACATACCGCCTCCCTCGGGCTGGGCTTCGTGCCGCCGGGCCGCCTCGGGCCGCGCTATCAGGGCGGCGCCTTCATCGGCCAGCACGGTTCATGGAACCGCTCGCGCCCGGTCGGCTACCGCGTGATCTTCGTCCCCTTCAGTGAGGGCAAGCCAGCCGGGATGCCGCAGGAGATCCTCACCGGGTTCCTGAACGAGAAGGGCGAGGCACGGGGGCGTCCCGTCGGCGTGCTGGTCGACCGGCGGGGCGGCCTGCTGGTCGCCGACGATGTCGGCAATACGGTCTGGCGGGTTGCCCTGCCGGGAGGTTGATTGCGACAGGGACGAGGGCCGCCTGCCCAGGTCGAGCTTCAGTCACAAGGAAAGGCCCGCCATCGATGGCGGGCCTTTCCCGTCTATCTGCCGATCATTCGATGATCTGTACGATCCTGCGGGTCTTCGGCTCGACCAGCACCGTCTGATCGTTCACGACGGTGTAGCGATACTGGGTCTTGCCGAAACGCTCCGGGACCTCTCGATAGGTGACGGTTTGGGGAAGCGTCGCTCCGACGACGACCTTCTCGCGATAGGCCACCGACGGCACCTTCTGCTCCGTCACATAAGTGCGGAACTCGGAGCGCCGGTCGGCCGCGATGCCGCCGACGATCGCCCCCGCCGCAGCGCCACCGACAGCCCCGACGGCCGCTCCGGCCGGCCCGCCGACAATGGCTCCACCAACGGCTCCGGTTCCCGCGCCGGCAGCGGCGCCACCGGCCGCACCAGCATTGGGTTGCTGCGCCGACACGGCCATAGGCAAGGCAACCAGCGCAGCCACAAGGACAATCTTCCTGATCATAGTCGATCTCCTGTTAGCCCCCGGCCGATGAAGGGAACAATCTGTTAAGCCATTGGTTCCATGAACAATTATTCAGGAACGGGGTTTTCGACCGGGGAATCTCGGGCGGTCTTGCGGCGGGGTAGCGGCAGGGTTGGCGCTGCTTTCCTGCGGTGGCGGGCCACAAAGGTCGTCCTGCCTTAAGGTTACGATCATGCCGTGATTGAGTATCGGCCAGCAGGCGCATTACGTTGAGGCTGGCTATCGTGAAACGAGCGCCCGGGAACGACAATGATCTCGCTGACACTGTCTGACGGATCTCAGGTTCAGGTGCTGGCGCGCCGGGTCGCCCGGATCAGGCGGGCTGTTCCCGGTGATGGCGACCCGTTGGCCAAGACCCGCATCGACTGCGTCGATGTGCTGCTGGTGATCGAGCTGCCGGACTATGTCGCCGCTGTGGTCGGTGAGAAGCTGCCGACACTCGCCGAGCTTGCGCTGCCGGACGGATCGCCGGTCTGGTTCGACGCCGAGAAAGCATCGGGCCCGCTTCCACTCGATTCCAGACACCAGGGGGATGGAATCCTGTCCTCGCTTCACATCAGCGGCAAGCGGCAGTTCGTCGGCAATTCCCATGAAGACGTCGCCGAGGTGATCTCCTGCGCCGGCGGCGCCGCGCTCCCGATCCCGAGGGCGCGCCTGTTCGGCAAGGCGATMGATCTCGTTCACTCCTTGCGCGACATCCGATCCCAGGAGAGAGAATGGGACTAGGCGCAAGGGGACCTGAACCGCGAGCGACCGCGGATCCCAGCATGATGCGGCAGGCGATCCGACCGATCCGCCTTCGACGACCAGATCAGATCACGCAGGACGGCGCTTCCGCGGCGCTGCCGGATCAGCCGACCGCCGCCAGCGCACGCCGCTTCATTGGCCCTGCGCCTTGTTCGTCGGGACGGAGCGTCAGAACCGAGACGCCGGACGCCGTCACGGCAACGGTGTGCTCGAACTGAGCCGACAGCGAGCCGTCTCTCGTCACGACAGTCCAGCCGTCAGCCTCTGTCTTCACGCTCCCCCGGCCGCGGTTGAGCATCGGCTCGATCGTGAAAACCATGCCCTCGCGGAGGGCGAGGCCGGTTCCTGGCTTTCCGAAATGCAAGACCTGCGGCTCCTCGTGCATCTCCCGGCCGATGCCGTGACCGCAATACTCGCGCACCACCGAATAACCGCTCCGCTTGGCATGTCGCTCGATCGCCCAGCCGATATCTCCGAGCCGCGCACCCGGCCGAACCGCCTTGATGCCCATCCACATCGCTTCGTAGGTGGTCTGGACCAGCCTCCTGGCGGCTGGTTTCACCTCGCCGACGAGATAGGTTTTGCTGGAATCCGCGATATAGCCGTTCTTCTCGAGCGTGATGTCGAAATTGACGATGTCCCCGTCCCGAAGCACGGTCGATTGCGATGGAACACCGTGGCAAACGACATCGTTCACCGAAGCATTCAACACAAAATCATAGCCATACTGGCCCTTGCTCGCAGGTCGGGCCTGGAGATCGTGGACGATGAAGTGCTCGACCAGTTCATTGACCTGAAGTGTCGACAGGCCGGCGAGCGCGGTTCGATCCAGCATCCCGAACACGGAGGCCAGTAACCTCCCGGATTCGGCCAGCAATGCCAGCTCGCGAGGCTGCTTTGTCATGCGTCAGTCTCGGCGAGCGGCTGAGCCTTGACGCCTGCGGCATTCAGCTCGCGCTCGATGATCTCAGTGAAGCTGAGCCCCGGATTGGTCTCGCAGAGCATGCCGAGCTTGATCCAGTAGGCAGCCTGCGCATTGATCGACCGAAACGATACCTTGCTCGCCCGGCGCAGCTGATCGTGCAGGTCGTCATCGATGTTCACGATGCCCATCGGAGTCTCCATATACGTTTCATATATGGATCGTATATATGTCGAGGATATGAAAGCCAAGGGGCGGCATCGCAAGCGCCCGGTGCGAGCCGCCTGACACTGGTCCCGAGAATGCATGGCCTATCGTACAGCGTGGCATGACCGCCGCCAGGCAGGCCGTCTGGAAGGTCCCGCGCCCAAATATCAGGATCGACTTTGGTCGGATGACGCATCCGACGAGTTGTGAGACCCTCAGCGTCACCGATGGCCTCAGTATGGATTCATAATTCTCCTTCAGCCGAACGGGGCGGGACAAGAGGTGACGATCAATCCTTGGCTCATGGCGGAACAGTTCGAGTCCGTGAACTGCACGGTTGCTGTCTGGACGGGTGAGAGTCCCACGGCAACCTTCACCGGCATACGCGCGGCTGCGCGCTATGCAAACGCAGCCTTTCTGGGTGGCGCAATCGTGGAGATCATCATCGATCACACCAATGGTTGCGCCATCATCATCCGGGATGACGACCTGATCGCGCTGCTCGAATACGCTGCCTTCAACTAGGGCAGCCGCGGCGGATACGGGAGAGTTGTCGCCAGGGTATCTCGCTCTGGATCGGCCCTCACTTCTGCGCGCTCCAGCGACCAACGCTTGAGGCAGCCGTCGCTCGCGTCTTTGCGCAAAGCACATCATTCAGAAAAAAATGCCGGCCAGCGCAGCGGCCAAGGCCGCGCCGACCGGCTTGCCCGCGATGGGAGGGGAAAGCGAGCAATGCGAGATTAGCGCGCTTCATGACCAAGAGAACAGCAACCAATGCAATATCGCCATGCGTTCATTATTTCAAAATTAGAAGCAATTCTGAGATTGCCGCTACGACACCGAGATGTAATCGACCGCCTGTCTACTTGGAAAACCGCCTCCCGCGGCGCCCCTCCCCCAACCGTTCTTGACCATCAGGCCGCCCCTTCCATTGCGGCGGTCCGATTGACCGTCATGCTGCGGGGAATGCGCCATGGGCACTCCGGAGAGCCAGCCCGGACCGGCCTCAGGACCCCGACAGCAGCGAGGCGCCGACATTGATGCCGAAGGCCAGGATAGTGGTGTTGAAGAAGAACGAGAGGATGGAATGGGCGAGCACGATCGTCCTGACCTCGCGTGTGGTGACGCCGACATCCGATGTCTGCGACGTGCAACCGATCGTGTAGGAGAAATAAAGGAAATCGACATAGTCGGGCTCGCCCTTGCCCGGAAAATCCAGGCCGCCCTCGGCACCGTCATCGCTGTAGAAATCATGGGCGTAGTGCAGCGAGAAGAAGGCATGCACCAGCGCCCATGAGCTGAGGATGGTCACGGCGCCCAGTGCCAGGTGCAGTGTCTTTTCGTCGGGCGGCACGGTCTTCAGGCCGGCGAGCTGAATGCCGATGGCCGCGACGCTCGCGGCGGCCGCCAGGCAGGCGATGATCAGGATGGCGAGCGCGCCTTCATCCTGCTCGGCGGCACGCGCCCTGATCTGCTCGACGGTCTCGCCGAAGATCATCGTCGTCAGCAGGCCGAGATAGAGGATTGCGCCCGCGTCCCACGCCACCAGAAGCCGCGTCACCCAGCCCCAGTCGCGCGGCAGCACGATCGTCAGCAACATCACCGCCACCAGCGCAATCAGAAGGCGGGGCCGAATGAGCAGGGATTGTGGGAGGAGCTTCATCGGATCTCACGCCTGCAGGCCAATGACCCTGTCCAGGACGGAGCGATGCCGGTCAGATCATCGGGCGGGATAGCGCATCCAGACCGATGATCCAGCCCCTCATGTTTGCGCCGGCTTTCCAAAGAACCGCAATCCACATTTCGGGCAGAAGCTCTAATCCCGAGTGACCACATGGCCTGGCGCATCTCGGACAGCAGGGGCAGGAACCGACCAAGACTGCGTCCACGTCTCGGAGAGGGTGCGGTTTCGCGACTTGAGATAGACGCGCAAGTCGGCAGTTTGCCCTACTGGCAAGGTCGCGTCGAGGATGACACGAAAGCCTTTCGCGGCGGGATTGGCGGCGATGATGGTATGGGCGATCGAACCGGCGGTCGTCGAGGCGACGACCTCGACACGCTTGGGGTCGCTCACGAAATACGCCAGATCGCCATCGCCAAAATCGATGATGAACCGCTGCTTGCCCATTCCGTCGGCATCGGGCTCCCGGATGTCCCAACCGCTGAAGCTGTTGCGGACCTGCGCCATGGCATGGAGCTCGTTGGTCGTCGACAAGGCGGTGATCCGATAGGTGAACTCACTGGCCTTGCCGATGTCGAGCGGCCGCGCCGGCGTCCAGCACGCCACGATATTGTCGAATGCCTCGTTGTTGGTCGGTATCTCGATCAGGTCGACCCGGCCCTCGCCCCAGTCACCGATGGGTTCGACCCAATATCCCGGACGTGCGTGATAATGCGCTTCCAGGTCCTGGTAATGTCCATATTCGCGGTCGCGCTGCATCAGGCCGAAGCCTCGCGGATCGCGGTCGCCAAAACTGGAGATCCGCAGGCTCGCGGGATTGCGGATCGGCCGCCAGATCCATTCTCCGGAGCCGTTCTGCATCAACAGCCCATCGGAATCGTGAATTTCGGGCCGGAAATCGGTTCGGTGTCCAAGGTCGCCTTCACCCGCAAGGAACATCGAGGTCAGCGGCGCGATGCCGATGCGCGGGATCTCCACGCGCGGCACGAGGGTAGCCGTGACCGACATCGCAGTCGTACGGCCAGGCGAAACGACATAGCGGAACGCGCCCGCCACGGACGGGGAATCCAGCAGGGCGTAGATCACCAGATCGAGGCTGTCTGCCCTCGGCTCTTCCAGCCAAAGCGCACGGAAAAAGGGAAACTCCTCAGGCTGCTTGCCGCCGACGTCGATCGCAAGCGAGCGCGCGGAAAGCCCGTAACGGTGGCCCCGCCCGATCAGCCTGAAATAGCTCGCCCCCAGAAACGAAATCACCTCATCCTGGATTTTGGGATCGTTGAGGGTGGTCGTCACCGCAAACCCGGCAAACCCGAGCGACGGCGAAAGCTGCTTGGGCACCGGCACCTTGCCGTATTCGAACAGGCTCGTCGTGAACGGGATCGGGATGGCGTTGCCCTCCTTCACCACATGCAACTGCACCGGCTTGTCGTGCAGAAAGCCGAGATGGAACGGGAGCAGGCGGAAATCGGAACCGCTCTCCTGCCACAAGGCCTTTTCCCGCCGGAAACGGATCTCGCGATAGCTGTCATAGGTCAGCTTCGACAACTCCGACGGGATTGTCAGGCCACCGGAATCGAAGGGCCGCTCGCCCAGAATGCGCGCCTGCGCGACGACGTCGTCGAAACCAAAACGGGCAGCCCCTGGTTGGGGCGCTGGTGCGGCAAGCGAAGGCTGCCCTCTCGCAAGCAAGGCGGTTGCGATCAGCGTCGCGAGAGCGGAGCGGCGGGTGTGGAAATGGCTTTCGCCTGAATTCATGAGTGTTCGGCTCGACGGTGATTGGGTAGGAGCCTAACCCCGGCCTGCCTCCTTATGTTCCGCAGGTCCAATGAACGAGGGCGTGCAATCTCCTGAACGATGTCCGCTTGGCCTGGCCCTGACGACCCAGGCAAGCGGAATGCCATAACGCATTGCCTATACAGGCTTCTCTTCCTGCCTTCCCTGCATCTGCCGCTGCCTGCGTGTCGCCTGTGCGCGCTCAAGCGATCTCGCCTTTCGTCGGGCGTCCCGTAACTCCTCGATGGTCGGCTGCCACCAGCCCCGGGCAAGCTCCGCCCCACTCGCTGGCTGCCGCGCCGGCCATGTCCGCACCAGCTCGTCATGGCCGGGCCTGCGCCAGCTTGCCCAGACGAAATCGCCGGTCGCGCCGGCACTCCAGAGGTAATGCTGGTGCAGGCTTTCCTCGTCGACCAGCTCCCCCGTGACCTCGGTGAAGACGAGCGCGCCGGCATGAGACATCAATGGGCGGTCGCCGGGCGGGAGCTGATCGGCAAGGACCGGATAGCGATGGCGCTGCCGCTCCCTGGATTTCGCGCGCAACGCGTGGTGCTCTGCCGAGCCCTTCAACTCGTCTCGCCGCCGCTTCCGCTCGACCGGCTCGGCGCGGCGGGCKGCCTCCTCGATCGCCGGCCAACGGCGCCGCAGTTCCTCCAGCGAGCGATAGGGAATGCGCCAGAGCCTTTCCTCGCCGTCCCACCAGGCCCAGAGCACGGCGCGCAATTCCGCGACGACGGTCCTGGAATAGGGCGTACGGACCATCAGATCCTCTGCCGGGACGAGATAGTCGCTCACGATCGGATCGAATGCGAAGGCGTCCCTGCCGCGCGCATCGGCATGCGCGAGCACGCCGGAAAGTTCCCGCTGCAGCCAGCGATCGAGCCGCCTTTCGGCCGTGCTCCCTGGCACGAACCAGGCACGGCGATCATCGCGCCAGCGCGCCCGGGGAAAGGCCGCGCGGAAGCGCTCGACCAGCGCCGTGTCATAGGGAAAAGACGCGGTCGCCCCAGCCCTGTCCTCGCCGGCCGGTTCGACGGTGATGCTCTCTAGCGGGGATGGCATCGTCGATCCGCCCTTGTCCTCGAGCAGACGCCTGGCGCGTTCACTCGACCTTCAAACCTGCACCGGRCCCTGGCGCCGCACCAGAGCCTGTCGCTCACCCGCCCGAACGGTTCCCGACCGCTGGATACCAGCTCGGCGCTGGAGGCAACGTCGACCGATGCGACATTGTTCAATCGGAGGGGGCCAGCTCCGAGCCCTCTCACTCCGCACAGACCGGAAGATCAGCGAGCCGGGCGCGAAGACGCGGGGCGGCCCAATCCAGGAACGCGCGGGCCTTGACGGGCAACTGCCCCTGGGCAGCATAGACGAGCTGGACCGGGATCGGCTCCGGCGCGAAGGCTTCGAGCAACGGCACGAGCGCGCCTGAGCGCAACTCGTCGACGATTTGATAGGACAGCACCCGGGCCACACCGAGACCGGCCACGGCGGCCTCGACCGCCGCTTCCGTCGAGTTGACGGCGAGCCGCGTGCGCGGCTCCACCGAGAGCGCTTCTGTGTCACCACGGTAGCGCCATTCCGGGGAGGTCGAGAAGCCTTTGAACGTGATGCCGTCATGCGCGCGCAGGTCCTCGGGGACGGCGGGACGACCGTGGCGAGCCAGATAGCCCGGGCTGGCACATATCACGCGCCTGACCTCGCCGACGCGCGTCCCCATCAGGCTGCTGTCCGCGAGATGACCCAGCCGCACGCCGATATCCAGATGCTCCTCCAGCAGATTGACATGGCGGTCGATCAGGAACAGACGCAGGTCGATCCTTGCATATTCAGCCAGGAATTCGGCCGCGACGGGGAGCACGTGGCGCCGCCCGAGGACGACGGGCGCCGTGACGGAGAGTTCGCCGCGCGGTTCGCTGTATTCGCCTGCTGCCGCCCGTTCCGCCTCCTCGACCTGTTCCAGGATTCGCCTGGACGCGGCGACATAGTCGCGGCCCGCATCCGTCAGCGCGACCCGCCGGCTGGTGCGGACGAGAAGACGGGTTCCAAGGTGCTGTTCGAGATCGGCCACCTTCCGGCTGACCGTGGTGAGCGGCGAGCGCAGACGGCGCGCTCCAGCCGAGAGGCTGCCCTCCTCGACGACGGCGAGAAGTACCGACATCGCGTCGAAGCGATCCATTCCATCCTCCCGAATTTCGGGAGGAAACGTCCCGATTTCTCTGAATAGCTCAGTTTCAATGAAGGCTCTAGCATCCTCTTCAATCCCGCGAGGGGCGCGCCTGACGGCTGCCCTCGCAGCTTAGGAGACTTCAATGACCGCCTTATCCCGCCGGGCCTTCTCCCTCTCCGTCCCCGCCCTTGCCCTCCCCGCCCTGGCCGCAGCGTCCGGTCTGTCCGTCGGCGGCGCGCTGGCGCAGGCGCAGCCGATCGCCTCCAGGGCCGGCCCGCCTCTGGCGCGGATCTCGATCGGTCGGTTCACGGTGACCGCGCTGACCGACGGCTTTGCCGACATGCCATTCTCCTATTTCGTGGGCCGGCTGCCCCAGGAGATCGAAGCGGCGGCGGCGGCGCAGTTCGCAGCCCGCCCCAGCGGCATCCGCCTGATGTTCACCCAGTACCTGATCGAGGACGGCGAGCGGCGAATCCTGATCGATACAGGGCCGGCCGGCTTGCTTGGGGAGAGCGGAAAGCTGCCCTCCGCCCTGGAGGCCGTCGGGGTCGGACCCGAGAGCATCGACGCGGTCATCGTGACCCATATGCATCGTGACCATATCGGCGGCCTGGTCGCGGGCGGGCGCCGGAATTTCCCGAACGCCGAGATTCATGTCGACAGACGCGAGATCGCCCACTGGACCGATCCGGCCAAGCGCTCGACGGCGCCTGGCTTCCTGAAGAGCAGCTTCGATGCATCGGCGGAGTTCATCCGCCTCTATCCGAAGCTGCAAGCGATCGATGGCGAGCGCAGCATCACGCGCGGCGTCTCGATCGTCGACCTGACGGGCCACACGCCCGGACATATCGGGGTGCGCGTCGAGGATGGCGGCAAGAGCCTGCTCATGGTCTCGGACATGCTCTTCCATCCCTCCCTCCATCCGGCCGCCACCGATATCGGCTTCGTCTTCGAGCAGGATCCGGCGGCGGCCCGCGCGATGCGCGCCCGCTTCTTCCCGCGCGCGGCCGAGGAGAAGGCATTGATCGCCGCAACACACATGCCATTCCCGGGGCTTGGCCACATCGTGTCCGATGGCGGCCGGCTGCGCTGGCTTGCCGCAGAATGGGCCCAGCAGGGGTGAATGGCCTTGCTGCGCTCGACGCAATTCCTCCGGGCCGGCGGCTGCGCCGGTTCGGATATCGGAGGCTCGCATGCTTCACAAATATCTCGAGATCGCTTCGACCCCGGCCGTCAAGAATGCGCGCCAGCACTACGGCAGCGCGGGTCAATATGCCAGGATCGACGGAACGCTCGATCCTGGAGCAGCACCCCGAAACCACCTGCTTGGCCCGGATGAGGAGGCGTTCATCGCCCGGCGCGGCGAGTTCTATCTCGCCTCTGTTTCGGAAACGGGCTGGCCCTATGTCCAGTTCCGCGGCGGACCGATCGGCTTTCTGAAGGTTCTCGGTAGCAAGACCCTTGGCTTCGCTGATTATCGCGGAAACAGGCAATACATCACCACGGGCAATGTCGCCGGGAACGACAGGGTCTCGCTCTTCCTTATGGATTATGCCCAGCAGCGGCGCCTGAAGATCTTTGGGCATATGCATGTCGTCGACGTGACCCTCGACACCGCACTGGCGGCCAGGCTGGCGGTTCCCGGCTACGACGCCCGTGTCGAACGGGCTGTCACGATCACGATCGAGGCCTTCGACTGGAATTGTCCGCAGCACATCACCCCGCGCTTCAGCGAGGCCGAGCTCGCGGAATGGCTGGAGCCGGTCAAAGCCAGATTGGCGTTCCTCGAAGACGAGAACCGCAGACTGAAGAATCGCCTGGAGCAAGGTGCGGCATGATGCGTCGGCCGTGGCTCGGAAAGGCCCCGACGCGCCCATCCTGCCGCCCATGCCGCGGGTGGCACCACCTGCCGATCACTCAGAACGTGATCTTGACCGATGGAGCGCTGCGTTCGGCCTCGCCATGGAAGACGGCCTCGATATTGTTGCCGGCGGGATCGAGCAGGAAGGCGGCGTAATAGCCGGGATGATAGGGGCGCTCGCCCGGCGCGCCGTTATCCCTGCCGCCGCTGTCGAGGCCAGCCTTGTAGAAGGCGTCGACCATGGCGCGGTTCCTGGCCTGGAAGGCGATATGGTGCCGGCCCGTGAGCTCGCCCTGCGCCGCCTTGCTCTGCGCGCTCGAGACGAAGAGTTCGTCCACCCAGAAATAATCCTCGGCCGTCCCGCCGATCGGAATGTGAAGTTCGCGGAAGATGCCCTCGTAGAAGCGGCGGCAGGCGCCGAGGTCCGCGACAACGAGCTGGATATGATCGATCAGCCGGCCGCGATGTAGTTCCTGGGTTTCCATCTGTTCCTTCCGATTGCGCATCAACTCAGGCGAGACAGTGTGGTTCCAGGCCGTGACGAGATCTGGCAGTACCCGATCTGGCAGTACCCGATCTGGCAGTACCTGGCAGCCTCGAGAAACCCTGCCCCGACGACGAACCGGCTCCCGATGACGGGAGCCGGTCGCTGGACGTGTCGACGGTCACCGGCTCTGCCGGTCATGCAGGGGCGGGATCAGGCCCCGGCGGCGGGGAGCCTGCCGTCGGGCGTATAGCGATCCACGGCGTCAGGCAGTTGCCGGGACAGCCGGGACAGCAGCTCGTCACGGGACAGGCCCGTCTGGCGTTCGAGCTTGGCCAGGACATCGGGTCCGATCACCTGTTCCAGATCCGGCGGCGCAACATCCTGATTGGCACCCTGGCGCACCCAGGAATCGGCCTTCTCGCCCTGGCCTGCCTGTTTGAAGCGATCGATCAGCTCGCCCAGACCTCCGTTCAGGAAGCCGCCGATCCCGCCTGCGCCCAATGTGCCGCCGAGATTGCCGAGCACGGAATCCGCGCCTTTCGGGATATCGCCGGCCGGTGCACCGGTTGGGGTCGGCTGGTTGGCCTGGCCGAGCCACTCGGCGATCTTGTCGCGATTCTGGTAGCCTGCGAGGGCAACGAGGCCCAGCAGTGCCGTCATCGACGGAAAGCCCTTTTCGCTCATGAGGTCGCTCCTTGCGCTTGGGTGTCAGACGCTGTGTCGGCGGTTTGAGAAGAAGGCCCAGACCATCAGGACGATGATGGCGCCGACGACCGCCCCGATCAGGCCCGCGCCTTCCCCCGGGCGGTACCAATGAAGGGCCTGTCCCAGATAGGTCGCCACGAAGGCGCCGACGATTCCGAGAATGGCCGTCAGGACGAAGCCGGTCGGCTCGTTCGACCCAGGGGTCAGGAATTTGGCGATCACGCCGGCGAGAAAGCCGATGACGATGGTCCACACAATGCTCACGATGTCCTCCCGCAATCGCTAGGCCACATCCGAATCCGCATCAGCGGGCTCGATCGATGCGCAAGCGCATCTCCTGAACCGGCGATCGGCAAGTAGGTTCCCTTACGGCCCCGTCAGCCCAGGCGAGGCTGCCCCGCGTCGGCCGGGAACGAATTCACTGCCCGCTCCGTTTGATCCCTGGGATAGTCCGGAGTTCATGATGAAGCTGATCGCATCGGCCCAACTCGTCCATGCCTTTTCCGCGCGGGTTCAGCTCATCGGGTGGCTCCAGGCGTCACATTCCCGAGATCAATCGATCCTTATGGAGGAACTGACGGTCAACGGGGCGTTGCGGCGAGATGCCGATGTGACGTCCTCCCGAGACCGCCCGTGCCGCGCAAGCCTCTCCGCCCTGCCGTTCGCAAGCGTCGCCTGATCAAGCCGAGGGCCCCTCATGTCAGACCAGCTCGATTGCCTCGTGATCGGCGGCGGCCCCGCGGGCCTGACGGCGGCGATCTATCTTGCGCGCTTTCATCTCAGCGTCACCGTCATGGACGCGGGCCATGGCCGCGCGCTGCAGATCCCCTGCACCCATAATCATGCCGGCTTTCCCGAAGGCATTTCCGGTCGCGAGCTGCTCTCGCGGATGCGGTCGCAGGCAATCCGGTACGGCACCTGGATTGTCGATCGCCACGTCGAGGCGCTGACCCACGACGGTTCCGGCTTCGGGGCGCACGGGCGGGACGTCGACATCAAGGCGCGCTCGGTTTTGCTCGCCACCGGCGTCACGAACCGTCGCCCCCCGATTGCCGACGCGCTCCATGCCGAGGCGCTCATGCTGGGCCGCCTGCGCTACTGTCCGGTTTGCGACGGCTACGAGGTCACCGGGCAGAACGTCGCGGTCATCGGCTCCGATGCCGGCGCTGCGAATGAATGCGAATTCCTGCGGTCGTATACGGCGCGGGTCAGCCTTGTCCTCGATGGAACCGAGGGCCTTGCCGCCCCCCTGAATGAGCGTCTCGCGGGTCTCGGGGTTCGCATCATCGGCGGACCCGCGCAGGACTTCCGGCTGGAGGAGGATGGCCTGAGCCTGTCTTCGGCCGCGGGGCGGCTGCGCTTCGACACCGTCTATCCCGCCCTTGGCTCGGTCGTTCATTCCGACCTCGCGACCGCATTGGGCGCGGCCGTGACGGATGATGGCTGCATCCAGGTCGATCGCCACCAGCGCACCAGCATCGCGGGATTATACGCGGCCGGCGATGTCGTGATCGGTCTCGACCAGATCAGTCATGCCATGGGTCAGGCCGGCGTGGCCGCGACCGCGATCCGCAACGATCTCGCCGCATCCCGTCCGCAGCTGCGCTAGTCATGGCGGCAAGCCCCCTCCCTTCTGCGACGCCGGCGACAAGGATATTCCAGATCATCCGCTTCGCCGGCTTTCAATCCGGAACAGAGAAGGCCTGCCGAGTGTCGAGGCAGTCCCCGGCGACCATCGCAAAGATTATGGGGGATGAGAACGCCAGTATTCCAAATTCTCCCACTGCGCTCGCTCGACAGGGGTTGGTGCCGGTGCCGGAATTGTCTGTACTGGCAGGTATGATTCGATCGAGGGCCAAAGACTGGCCGCATCAGCCTGCGGTAAGAACGTGTTAATCTTTGTTAATCAATGGTTCCGACATGTCGATCGCTCCAAGACACCGGCCTGCGTGCCGATGAGCGTGTCCGGCCTGCGTCCGGCGCTCGGCCCGGCTCGCGGCCAGACCAGGGGGCGGCTCGCAACCCTTGCCGCCGCGGCCTTGCTGGGTGCGATGGCGGCAGGCTGCGGTGAGCAGAGGCTGACGGATGCCGAACTGTCGTTTGCAACACGCTCCATCGCCGTCGACCCGAGCCGCGCCCTCATCGTGCTGCCGCCGGGCGGGCCAGCGGTCGTGAACGTCACGCAGCGCAGCTACGAAAATGCCGTGTCCCAGACCGTTACGCTCGCCACGCGAGGCCGGACGCCGGGCGAGAATGCGATCTATGCCRCCTTCCTGACGGCGGCGGATGTTCCCGATACGAATGGTGTGGAAGGCAGGCTCCTCTCGCTTCCGAGCATCGAGGATTTCGCGATCGCGCGCGAGATGGAGGAGCGGCTTCCGGGCGTCGCCATGGTGCCGTCGGCCGCCTATGTGCAGAACCGCTACGGCCCGTTCGGCTATGCCTTTGGCCGCGGCCCCGGGGGCGATGGCTGTCTTTACGCCTGGCAGCGCGTCGCAAGCGATGACAGCCTTTTCCGCCCCAGATCGGGCGTGATCTCCGTGCGCCTGCGGATCTGTGCGCCGGGAGCGTCGGAAGCCGCCTTGCTGCGCCTCGCCTATGGGTTTTCCGTCAACGCCTCGCTCAGGCGCGCAGGCTGGAACCCGATCGGGGATGCGCCATCGCCGTCCCCCGATCTCGGCGAGGCCGGCGCGCCGATCTATCCCCTGCCCCAGGCATCCATGCCCCAGGCATTCCTGCCTGATGCGGTCGAGCGGCCACCTCCGGTTGCCCGCCCGAAACGTCCGCAGCCGGCCCGTACCGAGGTGAGAGACCCTGTCCCGGACAGGCCTTTGCCGGACCGACCCCTGGAAGGATACCCGACCGTTCCGCCGCCCTTGTCGCCTTGACCGCAACCAGGATCACCTGAAGACCGATGCGAACAACGATCTACGTCATCGTCTGGGCTGTGATCGCCGCCTTGGTCGTGGTGCTGATCACCTTGCCGATCAGCCTGCAGGCGCATCTGATCGCGGGGGCGATCGTGGTCACGGCGATGATCGCGCTGAAGTTCCTGCGGCCTGACGGCGTCTGGCGGCTGATCGCGCTGGGATTGGGAACGGCGATCGTGCTGCGCTACATCTATTGGCGCACGACGAGCACCTTGCCGCCGGCGAACCAGATCGAGGACTTCATCCCGGCGATGATCCTCTATCTCGCCGAGTTCTATAATATCGGCATGCTGTTTCTCAGCCTGTTCGTGGTCGCGCTGCCCTTGCCGCCGCGCAAGACACCGCCGGTCGACCTGGAGAATGCGCCCACCGTCGACGTCTTCGTGCCGACCTATAACGAAGAGGCGGACCTGCTGGCGACGACGCTCGCGGCTGCGCTCGCGATGGATTACCCGGCCGATCGCCTGAAGGTCTTTCTCCTCGACGATGGCGGAACCGACGAGAAGTGCAACGCGGATAATTTCGTGGCCGCCAACGCCGCCAAGGAGCGCCGGGGGACGCTGCAAAAGCTATGCGAGGGCCTCGGCGTCACCTATCTGACGCGCGAGCGCAATATCAGCGCCAAGGCCGGTAACCTCAACAACGGTATCGCTCACTCCGAAGGCGAGTTGATCGTCGTCTTCGATGCCGATCATGCGCCCGCACGGTCCTTCCTCGCGGAGACCGTGGGCTTTTTCGGCCAGGACCCGAAGCTGTTCCTGGTGCAGACGCCGCATTTCTTCATCAATCCCGACCCGCTGGAGCGCAATCTCCAGACCTTCAAATACATGCCGTCCGAGAACGAGATGTTCTACGGCATCATCCAGCGCGGTCTCGACAAATGGGACGCCTCGTTCTTCTGCGGTTCGGCTGCGGTGCTGCGCCGCCAGGCACTCAAGACCACCAATGGCTTCGCTGGACGTAGCATCACGGAAGACGCCGAGACGGCGATCACCCTGCACGCCACCGGCTGGCACAGCGTCTATGTCGACAAGCCGCTGATCGCCGGGCTGCAGCCGGCGACCTTTGCGAGCTTCATCGGGCAGCGCTCGCGCTGGGCGCAGGGCATGATGCAGATCCTGATCTATCATCGCCCGCTGTTCAAAACCGGTCTCTCGCTGCCGCAGCGGCTCTGCTACTGCTCCTCGGCGCTGTTCTGGCTGTTTCCCTTCGCGCGCTGGATCTTCCTGATCTCGCCTCTGTTCTACCTGTTCTTCGGATTGCAGATCTTCACGGCATCGGGGGCGGAGTTCTTCGCCTATATCCTG
This sequence comes from Allobosea sp. 01N443, assembly GCF_056399325.1. Taxonomy (NCBI): domain Bacteria; kingdom Pseudomonadati; phylum Pseudomonadota; class Alphaproteobacteria; order Hyphomicrobiales; family Alloboseaceae; genus Allobosea; species Allobosea sp. 01N443. Next base: position 25,727 of record NZ_JBFTRC010000017.1, on the reverse strand, counting down.
AGCTATATGGTCGTGAACCTGATGATGCAGAACTATCTCTATGGCCGCTATCGCTGGCCATGGATCTCGGAACTCTACGAGTTCATCCAGTCGGTCTACCTGCTGCCTGCGGTCGTCTCGGTCCTCATCAATCCGGGCAAGCCGACCTTCAAGGTCACGGCCAAGAACGAATCTCTGGAAACCCGTCGCGTCTCCGAGCTGGGGCTGCCGTTCTTCATCATTTTCGGCGTCCTGGCGCTCGGTGTCGTCGCGACCTATTGGCGGATCATCACCGAGCCCTACAATGCCGACACGACGGTGGTCGTCGGCCTCTGGAACCTGCTCAACCTGCTGATGGCGGGCTGCGCGCTCGGCGTCGTCTCCGAGCGGCCGGAGGGGCGCGCGGCCCGGCGCTTCGCAGTGCGGCGACGCGGCGAGATCACCATCGACGGGCAGACCGCGCCGATCGTCACCGAGAACGCCTCCGTCGACGGCGTCGGCATCCGCGTTCTGTCCCATGTTTTCGACAAGCTGCCTGTCGGCAGCGAGGCGCTCATTTCTTTCGAGACCACGATCAACATGCCGGCCGGCACGCTGCCGGTGCGTGTGATGCGCCTGGCGCCTGACGACAAGGGTTTGCTGATGGGCTGCCGCTACGCCCCGAGCGAAGCCCTGCACAGCCGCATGATCGCCGATCTCGCCTTTTCCGACGCCGAGCGTTGGACCCTGTTCCAGAAGGCGCGGCGCCAGAACATGGGGGTCGTCTACGGCACGATCCGCTTCCTGCGGATCGCGATCTTCCAGACGAGCCGCGGCTTGTCTTATTTCTTCGGCCTTTACCGCCTGACACGCTCTTCGGCGACACCGGCGAGGCCAGCGGAATGAGGCTGCAGCCATTCTCCCTGATGGCCGCCATGGCCCTGCCGCTGTTCTGCGGCGCCAGCATGGCCCAGGACGGGCGCGTGCAGCCAGCCCCGGCCGAGCCGGCCCCGTTCATGATCGCGCCTCCGGAGCAGCCGCCGGCCGCAAAGCCCCCCGTGGCACCGGCTGCACCTGCTGCTGAGCCCCCTGCCCCGAGCCAGCCGCCGAAGTCCGCGACGGCAGCGACTGCGCCCGTCCCCTTTGCGTTCAAGCCGTTGCTTCCTGCCGCCCGCGTCACCCTGGAAGGCGAGAGCGACAGCCGCAACTGGGCTTTCTTCCTGACGCAGGACGAAGCCGCTGCCGATCTGAACCTGGACGTGGCATTCCAGAATGCCCTCGTCGTGATGCCGGAAGCCTCGCGGTTGACCGTGCGGATCAATGGCGAGCGCGTCATCGAGCAGCCGATTGCATCGTCGGACCGGCTGGCGCGGCTCTCGGTCGCGATCCGCAAGGCGCTTTTGCGCGCAGGCGAGAATACGATCGGTTTCGAGGTCGTGCAGCGCCACCGCACGGATTGCACCCTGGCATCCACCTATGAACTCTGGACGCGCATCGACGGTGCCGGCACGCGACTGAGCTTTCGCAGCCCCGATGCCGCGCAGCTGCGTTTGCGAGGCATCGACGATCTGCCGTCGATCGGCGGGGACGAAAGCGGCCAGACGACGATCAACATCGTGGCGCCCAGCGCGTCGCGGGCGATCGCGGGCAACACCATTCTCGCCGTAGCCCAGGCCGTGGCCCTGCGCGGGCGCTTCGGGCAGGTCGTGGTGCGGGTTTCCGAACGGCCGCCGGAGCGGCTGCGGCCGGGCTCGCTGACGGTTGTGATCGGGACAGCGAACGAATTGGGCGAGCTACTCGGCTCGATCCCGGAGGAAGCGGCCACCCGCAGCTTCCTCGGCTTCGTCGCCAGTCCGAAGCTGGGTCCGGCCACACTTCTCGTCACGGGCCAGGGCTGGCCGGATATCGAGGCGGTCGTCGCCAAGATCCTGACCGAGCCGGTTTCGAGGCCGACCAATATCAACCGCACAAGCATGGATACGGCGAGCTGGCACACGCCGAACCCACCTTACGTTACGGGCCGGCAGGTGCTGCGCTTCGCCGATCTCGGCGTTCCCACCCAGGAATCGACCGGCCGGCGCATGCGGGTGCGCGCCGTCGTCGCAATGCCCGGCGACTTTTTTGCGAACGCCTACGGTGAGGCCACGCTTCTTCTCGACGGCGCCTATTCCGCGGAGGTCCTGCCCGGCGTCAGCCATATCGAGATCTTCGTCAACGGCAATGTCGCCGCGACCGTGCCGCTCAACACGACGACCGGCGGCCTGTTCCAGCAATTCCCCATCACCGTGCCGATGCGGCATTTCCGGCCGGGGATCAATGAGCTCTGGCTCGAGGCCGTCACGATCGCGAGAACCGATCTGAGCTGCGGGCCCGGCGCGACGCTGCCTGGCAAGAGCCGTTTCGCGCTGTTCGATGCCACCTCGCTGGCCGTTCCGGATTTCGCGAAGATCGGCGTCAAGCCAAACCTCGCCGCCGTTTCCGGCACGGGATTTCCCTACTCGGTGGCGCCGCGCGTGGCCCTGGTCATGGGCCGGCTCGATGCCGCCAATTACGGTGCGGCGGCGACTCTGCTGGCGCGCCTGGCCCAGCGCGCCAGCCGGCCCATCGCGGTCGATCCGCTGGCGAACGCCGCCACCGTGGGAGATCGCCCGGCGCTGATCGTCGGCGCCGTCGGCCAGTTGCCAAGCGGCCTGCTGCCGCGCGTCGGCATCGCCGACACCGTCCGCACCACATGGCCACAGCGCGCCGACGCCGTCGTGGTCTCGCCCGATGCGGATGGCACGGCCGTGTTCGACGCCGTGCTCAACCGTTTCCAGGGCCGCCAGACGACACCGGAAGATTCAGGCGGCGTGCCGCAATCCACGAACGAGATCCGCGACCGGTGGCGGAACTCGCTCGGTGGCCCGCTGGCCCGCTATCTCGTTGCCTTCGACGGCTGGCTGCAGCGCACCTTCGACCTGTCATTTGCCCAATTGCGCACACCGTCGCGCTCGTCTTCGCTCTACGAGCCTGCCGAGGGAACCGACCTGATCGCAGCCCAGGCCGCCGATCCGGATACCCGGCAGGTCTGGACCGCCTTCGTCGCCCGGCGCGAAGAGGCGCTCGAGAGCAGCGTTGCCCGGATCGTGACGCCGGGCAATTGGGCTGCCATGGCCGGCAGGATCACGGCTTTCCGGGGTGGGCAGGAAACACATGTCCTCTCCGCCGACCGCACCTCCTTCTTCATGACGCGGCCCTTCAGCTTGACAAATATGCGCCTCGTCCTCGCCAACTGGATGTCGAGCAATATCGGCACCTACGCGCTGACGCTCCTGGCCGCCTGCATCAGCCTCGGCATCGGCACCGCGTTGATGCTCGGACGGTTGGGGCGGCGCTCATGAGAAAGCTCCTGGCTACATTCTCAGCCACCATGATGCTTCTCACATCGGCCCTGTCTGCCTCCCTCCCCGACGGCGCATGGGAGCTCTACCGGCAAAAATTCGTCACGCCCGAAGGGCGCGTGATCGACGATGCCAATGGCGGGATCAGCCATAGCGAGAGCCAGGGCTATGGCCTGCTGCTCGCCTGTCTCGCGGGCGACCGCAGCAGCTTCGCCAGCATATTCGCGTTCACGCGCACAGAGCTCCTGATCCGCGACGACGGGCTCGCGGCCTGGCGCTGGGACCCCAAGGCGAGCCCCCATGTCACCGACATCAACAATGCCAGCGACGGCGATCTGCTGATCGCCGAGGCCCTTGCCTGCGCCGGCGCGCGCTGGGCCATGCCGGCCTACACGGCGGCGGCGCGCCAGATCGCCCGGTCATTGGCCAAGGTCGCGCTGTTGAAGCGCGGTGGCGAGACCTGGCTGATGCCCGGCGCGGTCGGCTTTTCCGAGAAGGACCGGCCCGACGGGCCCGTGGTCAATCCATCCTACTGGGTGTTCGAGGCGCTGCCGGCGCTCGCGCAGCTCACCGGCGATCAGAGCTGGATGCAGGTGCAGGCGAGCGGCCTGAAACTGCTCGACACGCTTGCCAAGGCGAAGATGCTGGCGCCGGACTGGGTCTCGATCAAGGACACGCCCAGGCCTGCCGACGGCTTCCCGCCCCAGTTCGGCTACAACGCCATCCGCATCCCGCTCTATCTGATGCGGGCGGGGCTGGCCGACAAGGCGCGCATGGAGCCGTTCCGCAAGGCATGGGCCGGCGGGACTGCCGTGATCGACGTCAAGACCGGCAATCCCGTCGAGCCGCTGCCCGACGCCGGCTATCGCATTCTCGCGGCCGCGATGGCCTGCGCGCTCGACAAGACGCCAATCCCGGCGGAATTGAAGACCTTCCAGCCGACGGCCTATTATCCCTCGACCCTGCATCTTCTGTCCCTCTCGATGCTCCGCGAGAGGTATCCGCAATGCATGTGAAATACGCCGTCCTGGCGATCGTCCTCGCGAGTGCCGCGTTCTATGCCTTCGGCCGCCATGGCCGGGAGGTCGATCTGTCGTTGACGCCGCCTGCGGCGATCCGTCAGGCGGCCGCGGCCGGAAGCTCTTCCCCTGACAGCCAGCAACCCGCGCCGGAACTCGCTCAGGCGCAGCCGCCGGCGACCCCGCCCGGCCAACCGGCGCAGCGGCCCCCCGTCGTCGACGAGAGTGCCTTGCGCTATTTCGCATCTCAGGGCGACACGCGGCGCCTGGAGGCCGAGCTTGCCCGGCTGCGCGCCCTCTATCCGGAATGGAAGCCTCCCGCCGACCTGACGTCTCCGGCTCAAACCGGCGATCCCGAGCTCGAGCGGCTTTGGAAGCTCTTCTCGGAAGGCAAGATCGCCGAGGTCCGGGCCGCGATTGCGCAACGCGGCACCAGAGAGCCGAACTGGCGTGCGCCTGTCGATCTCGTCGCCCGGCTCGACGCCGCCGAGGCGGCGCAGCGGCTGGTCAATGCCTCCAATGCGCGGCAATGGGAGCAGGTGATCCGGATCGGCACCGAGACGCCGGCCTTGCTGACCTGCGCGAATGTCGATGCGCTGTGGCGGGTGGCCGAGGCCTTCGTGCAGACCGGCAAGCCCGAGCGGGCGCGGGACGCCTATTCCTATGTGCTGGGCAACTGCAACACCCCGGCAGAACGGATCGGGACGATGCAGAAGGCGCTGGCGACGCTGCCCGATACGCTGACGGACGCGCTTCTGGCGCAGGAGAGGCAGACCGAATTCTCCAGCATCCGTGACGAGATCGCGCGGCGGCGCATCGGGCGGGCTGCCGAGGATACCAAGCTCACCGTATCCGCCGACGACATCCGGCGGGTCGAGGCGCTTGCGAACGCCGCGACGACGCCGGACGATGCCATCCTGCTCGGCTTCTACACGCTGCGCCACAATGATCCGGTCAAGGCGGAGGCGCTGTTCCAGTCCGTCTTGCAGCGCAAGGGCGGAGCCAAGGCGGCGGAAGGCGCGGTGCTCGCGCTGGCCGCCAATCGCAAATATCGCGAGGCCGAGGCGCTGGGTTCGCAATGGCTGGACGCAGGCGCCGCCAACCGCAAGGCCTATCTCGACGCGGTGACGTCGCTGATCACGCAGGAACCGGCTCCGAAGCTGGATCGCGCCGTCGTCGAGCGGATCGCGAAGACCGTTGCGACCGACCGCTACGCGCCAGGCGCGGCCGGTCTCGGTTGGTATGCCTATAATGCCGGCCAGACCTCCCCGGCCGAGACATGGTTCGAAACCGCCCTCTCCTGGGACCGTGGCTATGAGCCGGCCGCCTATGGGCTTGCCCTGGCACGGCAGCGCCTGCGGGACCAGGCCGGCCTGCGCGCGATCGTCAACGACTGGGGCGGCCGCTCCGAACGGATCGCCGCGCTGCTCGATCCGCGCCGCAACCGCGCCTCGCGCGGCCAAGATGCGCATGGCCAGGATGCGCGTGACCAGCAGCAGCRCCGGGATGATGTCGCCGCTCCGGCCGTGCCGGTCATACGCGAGCGAGACCCGATCGAACCCGCACTGAGCCGCCCGGTGCGCTCCCGGGCAGCCCGGCAGACCGTCCAGACCGTCCAGGCCGATAGCGACGCTGAGCCTGTCCGGCGCCGCCAGGCGGCAGCGCCCGCTTCCGGCAGTTGCGGCAATGGCCAGTCGGGCGCGGCAGCATTGCAGCGCGGCTGGTGCCTGCTCAACCTGAAGCGCCCTGCGGCTGCGGCCGAGGCTTTCGAGGCCGCGATGCGCAGCAGCTCGGGCCAGGTCGCGGCCGACGCGGCCATGGGCAAGACCTATGCGAAGCTCCAGCAAGGCCTGACGGCGGAGGCCAATGTCGCGKCGGCGCAGACCAATCCGGCTCCCGCGCAGCGCCGCGAACTCTCGGCGCTGCTGCTCTCCGAGCGGTTCTATGCGCAATATGACAACAAGGACTTCAACGGCGCCCTGGTAACCCTGTCGGAACGTGCCCGTCTTGCTCCCGAAACCACCGACCTGATGATGATGCGCGGCTGGTCCTACTTCCATCTCGGCCGCTACACCGATGCCAGCAGGGTCTTCACGGCGCTCTACAGGAGCAACGGGTCGCCGCAGGCGCTGGCCGGATTGACCGCGATCGGCGATGTGACGCGCCAGAACAGGTACTGATTTCGCGCACGGTCAGTGACTGAGGCCGGGCGAGCACCGCTTCATCTCCCGCGTATGGCCAACCGACAAAGGCGCGAGTCTTTGCCGCGGGAACCGATAGCCGGGCCGATCGTTTGACTGTCTCGCATCAGCTTATGACAGGACGGGAGGTCCGCCATGCCTCTGATCGACGAAGCCAAACCCGTGGCCGCGGGGGTGAGCGCGGCAGGTCGTCGGGATGATCCGCGCGTCCAGAGAATTGCCAGGGCGATGTGTCGCGCCGCGCGCATCGACCCCGAGCAGCCGGCCGGAACGGTGGCGATCTTCACGATCATGCACTGCCACGCCGGACGGTCGGAGAATGATCCGGCCTGGATGTTGTTCGCGCGTCAGGCTGAACTCTTCATCGCCATGAATCCCGACGTAGTCGAACCGCTCTGAACCGTCACGGAGACGCCGACAGCCTCGGCGAACCCAGCCCCTCGCGGTTTCGGCATCAGCCGGGCTCTGTGCAAGCGCCCGGAAGTTTGTCACCATGGGCGCAGGTCCCAGCGGGTCTCGATCCTACGGGACTTGGGTTCCTGGGGGCTTGCATCCCCGGGATCGATCATTGCGGGGCATACGGATGACGTTCCGGTTGCTTGTCTCGATTGCGGTGATGGCGCTGGCGCTCGGCGCCTGCAACGACCGGCAAGCCGCGCAACCTCCGGCCGCCCCGCCTGCGCCCGCCGTCGGCATCCAGCCCGCCACCAAGAAGGGCGTGACCTGGTCCTATTCCTTCGTCGGCCGCATCAAGGCGCCCGAAAGCGTGGCGCTGATCGCCCGCGTGCAGGGCTTCCTCGACAAGATCCAGTTCACCGAGGGGCAGGAGGTCAAGGCCGGCGACACGCTCTACCAGATCGAGAAGGTGCAATATCAGGCGCAGCTCGACCAGGCGACGGCCAACCTCGCCGCCGCCAAGGCCCAGGAGCTCAACGCTCAGCTCACCTATGCGCGCTCGCAGGACCTGGTGAAGACGCAGGCCGTCTCGCAGGCGACGCTCGACAGCAACCGCGCCGCTCTCGACGTCGCCCATGCCTCGGTGCTGCAGAACCAGGCGGCACTGACCCAGGCCAAGGAAAATCTCGGTTACACCGACATCATCGCCCCGATCGCCGGCCGCATCGGCCGCACGGCCTATACGCAGGGCAATCTCGTCGGCCCCAGCAGCAACCCGCTCGCGACCATCGTCAGCCAGGACCCGATGTATGTCCTGTTCCAGGTCAGCGTGCGCCAGCTCGAGGAACTCCGCGAGGCGCGCCGGCGCGAGGACGGCAGCCAGAGCAAGATCGCGATCACCGTGCGCCTGTCCTCCGGCAAGGAATACCCCCATCCCGGCGTCTGGAACTATACCGACCCGCAGGTCGACCAGCAGACCGACACCGTGACCATGCGGGCCTCGCTGCCCAACCCCGATCGCCAGCTGATCGACGGCGAATTCGTCTCGGTCGAGGTCCGCGAGCGGAGCCAGCAGGCACGCCTCGTCGTGCCGCAGGCGGCCGTCCAGGTCGATCAGGCCGGCAGCTATGTCATGGTCGTCGACAAGGACAGCAAGGCCCAGCAGCGCCKCATCAAGCTGGGCCCGCAGCAGGACGCCGATGTCGTCGTCGAAACCGGATTGACCGAGGGCGAGAACGTCATCGTCGAAGGCCTGCTCAAGGTGCGCCCCGGCCTGACCGTCTCCGCCACGCCCGTTGCTCCGGCAAGCGGGAGCTAGACGTGATCTCGTCGATCTTCGTCGACCGGCCGCGCCTCGCCTTCGTCGTCTCGATCGTCATCACGCTGGCGGGCCTCATCGCCATCTTCACGATCCCGGTTGCGCAGTTCCCCGATATCGTGCCGCCGCAGGTCACCCTGACCGCGAGCTATCCCGGCGCCGATGCCGAGGTGGTCGAGACCACCGTCGCCCAGCCGATCGAGCAGCAGATCAACGGCGTCGACAACGCGCTCTACTACCAGTCGACCAGCGGCGCCGACGGCAGCTACACGCTCAACGTCACCTTCGCGCTCGGCACCAACCCGGACATCAATACCGTCAATGTCCAGAACCGCTCGTCGCTGGCCCAGCCGCAGCTCCCGACCGAGGTCACGCGTCAGGGCCTGACCGTCCGCAAGAAATCCGCCGCGCTGCTGCAGGTGGTCGAGATCCACTCGCCGAAGCACACATTCGACTCGCTCTATCTCAGCAATTACGCGACGATCAACCTGGTCGACGCGCTCGCCCGCATCAACGGCGTCGGCCAGGTCAGCCTGTTCGGCCCGCTCGATTACTCGCTCCGGGTCTGGCTCGATCCGAACCGGCTGACGGCGCTCAGCCTGACACCGAGCGACGTCATCTCCGCGGTCCAGGGCCAGAACGTGCAGGCGGCGCTCGGCCGCATCGGAGCCGCCCCGGTCAGCAGCGACCAGCAATACCAGCTCACGGTCAAGACGCAGGGCCGCCTCACCAAGCCGGAGGAATTCGCCAATATCGTGCTGCGCACCAATCCGGGCGGCTCGGTCGTGCGCGTCAGGGATGTGGCGCGCGTCGAGATCGGGGCCCGCACGGCCGATCGCTACAGCCGTTTCAACGGCGCGCCGGGCGCCGCCATGGGCATCTACCAGTCGCCCGGCGCCAATGCGATCGATGTCGCCAAGAAGGTGCGGGCGACGATGGAGGCGCTCTCCAAGCGCTTCCCCGAGGATCTCGCCTACGGCATCTTCTTCGACACCACGGTCTTCGTCAGCGCCACGATCGACGAGGTCATCCGCACCCTGCTCGAAGCCTTCGTGCTGGTCGGCCTCGTCGTCTTCCTCTTCCTCGGCAAGCTGCGCACCACCATCATCCCGCTGGTCGCGGTACCGGTCTCGATCATCGGCACCTTCGCCGTCATGCTGGTGATCGGCTTCACCGCCAACACGGTCTCCCTGCTCGCGCTCGTGCTCGCCATCGGCATCGTCGTCGACGACGCCATCGTGGTGATCGAGAATGTCGAGCGCGTCGTCGAGGAGGAGCCGGAGCTTTCGATCGCGGACGCGACCAAGAAGGCGATGGCCGAGATCACCGGGCCGATCATCGCCATCACCTTCGTGCTGCTCGCGGTCTTCGTGCCGGTCGCCTTCATTCCCGGCATCAGCGGCCAGCTCTTCCGGCAATTCGCGGTCGCCGTCTCGACCGCCATGCTGATCTCGGCAATCAACGCCCTGACGCTGAGCCCGGCGCTCTGCTCGATCCTGATCAAGCGCGGCCATGGCGGCGGCGGGCCGATGCGCTACGTGATGAACGGCATCGACAAGGTCCGCGACGGCTATGCCGCGATCGTCAGGCGCCTGGTCAGGGTCGCCGTCGTCGTCCTGTTCGTGCTCGCCGGCATCCTGGCCGCGACGGGCGGGCTGTTCCTGACCACGCCGCAGAGCTTCCTGCCGGAAGAGGACCAGGGCGCCTTCTTCATCGCGATGCGCCTGCCCGAAGGCGCCTCGGTGAACCGGACCGCGGCCGTGGTCGAGCAGGTCGAGAGCATCGTCCGGCCGGTCGCCGGCGTCCAGGGCGTGCTTTCCGTCGTCGGCTTCAATTTCATCGACGGCCTCGCCTCCTCCAACCAGGCCTTCTTCGTCATCCGCCTGAAGCCGTTCGAGGACCGCAAGGATCCGGCGCAAGGGGTCGGCGCGATCATCGGGGCGCTGCGGCCGCAGCTTGCCGCCGTGCAGCAGGCAACGGTCTTTCCGTTCAACCTGCCGCCGATCATCGGGCTCGGCAGCACCGGCGGCTTCCAATATGTGCTCGAAGCCCTGCAGGGCCAGTCGCCGACCGACATCGCAGCCACGATGCGCGGCCTGCTCATCGCCGCCAACCAGCAGCCCGAGCTCGCCGCGGTCTTCAGCACCTTCGCCGCCGACACCCCGCAGATCTATCTTGATATCGACCGCGACAAGGCGCAGGTGCTCGGCGTCCAGATCGCCGACATCTTCAACGCCCTCCAGGCGACGCTCGGCGGCTTCTACGTCAACGACTTCAACGTCTTCGGCCGGACCTGGCAGGTCAATGTCCAGGCCGAGACGCCCTTCCGCCGGGCCGTGACCGATATCGGCAAGATCTATGTCCGCGGCAAAACCGGCGCGATGGTGCCGCTGAACGCGCTCTCGCAGGTGCGCCTCGTCACCGGGCCGCAGGCCCTGACCCGCTACAATGGCTACCGGGGCGCGATCGTCAACGGCTCGCCGAAGCCCGGCGTCAGCTCGGGTCAGGCGATCCAGGCCATGGAGCGCATCTCGGCGACGACCCTGCCGGCGGGCTTCGGTTTCGAATGGACCGGCACGGCCCTGCAGGAGAAGGCCGCAAGCGGCGGCACCCCGATCGTCATCGCGCTCGCCCTGCTCTTCGCCTATCTCTTCCTCGTCGCGCTCTACGAGAGCTGGAACGTGCCGATCGCGGTGCTGCTCTCGGTCACGGTCGCGGTGCTCGGCGCAGTCGCCTCGGTTGCGCTGACCGGCGTCAGCCTCGGCGTCTACGCCCAGATCGGCCTCGTCGTGCTGATCGCGCTCGCGGCGAAGAACGGCATCCTGATTGTCGAATTCGCGCTGGAGCAACGCGCCAAGGGCGAGTCGATCATCGATTCCGCCGTGTCCGGCGCCAGGCTGCGCTTCCGCCCGGTGATGATGACGAGCTTTGCCTTCATCCTCGGTCTGCTGCCGCTGGTGATTGCCACGGGGGCCGGCGCGCTCAGCCGGCGGGCGGTCGGCACGCCGGTCTTCGGCGGCATGCTCTTCGCCTCGATCTTCGGCATCTTCCTGATCCCGATGCTCTATGTCGTGTTCCAGCGGATGCGCGAGCGCAGCAGGGGCAGGCCGAAAGACGCGGCCCCGGCCAGCGAGCCGGCCCCCGCCCCGGGCCCTGGACACTGAGCCCAGGTCCGGTGCCGGAGCGTCCGCTCAGGCTTGGATCACAGATCCCGCGTGCGGTCGGGGAGCTTGTCGATCGCCTCGTCCGCGCCCTGGTCCTTCTTGAGCACGCCTTCGCGCAGAACCTTGGTGGCCGCGTCGGCCTCCTTCTTCGTGTCGCCGGGAAGAGGTGCCGTCTCGGGCGTAGCAGTGAGACCGATATCCTTGGGCTTCTTGCCGTCATTGCGGGCCGTTGCCGCGAATGTGGCAAGGGATTCGGGTTGTTTGGCCATTGGAGCCTCCCTGGTTTCCAGGGTAACCCGCCAGCCAGCGAACCTGTTCCAGGGCGTTATCGGCAACAGCCCTGGCCGAAGGCGCCGACAGTCGCGCCGCGATAGTGAAACCGGACGGCGCCCATCAGGCAAATTGCCCCTCACGGCACGACCGGCCGAGGCCGGCCTGCCGTGAGGGGCGCGGTCGCCGCGCTCAGGCGACCTTGGCGTGCACCGTTCCGATGCCCTCGACATGGCCCTCCATCACGTCACCGCGGACGATGGCGCCGACGCCCGACGGCGTGCCGGACATGATCAGGTCGCCCGGCTGCAACTCGAACAGGCCGGAGAGATACGAGATCATCTCCGGCACCTTCCAGATCATGTGGTTGAGATCGCCCTGCTGGCGGATTTCGCCATTCACCTTGAGCCAGACCGCACCGTTCTCGGGATGGCCGATCGTGCTCGCAGGCACGATTTCGCTGAGCGGCGCGGAATGCTCGAAGGCCTTGCCGATCTCCCAGGGCCGGCCCGCCTTCTTGCACTCGTCCTGCAGATCGCGCCGCGTCATGTCGAGGCCCACCGCATAGCCATAGACATGCTCGAGCGCGCGCTCGACCGGGATATCCTTGCCGCCCTTGGCAAGGGCGACCACCATCTCGATCTCGTGGTGCACATTGCTGCTGCGCGGCGGATAGGGGAAATCGGCGCCATCGAGGACGACGCTGTCGGGGTTCTTCTGGAAGAAGAAGGGCGCCTCGCGGTTGGGGTCGCCGCCCATCTCGATGGTGTGGGCGGCATAGTTGCGGCCAACGCAGTAGATGCGGTGAACGGGGAACCGGCTTTGCGTCCCCCGCACCGGGACCGTGACCTGTTCCGGGGCCTGGACGACATGGTTCTGAGGCGTGGCGATATTCATCTTGCGGGATCCTTCGTTGGCAAGAGAGGTCTTCAGCGCGCGGCGGCGTAATAGCCGAACCGACGTTCGAGCCGGGCGAGCAGTTCGTTGAGGGTGAAGGCGAAGGCGAAGAGCACGAGCAGCAGCGCCCAGAAATGCTCCATCAGGAAATGCGATTGGTAGATTTCGAAGAGCGTGCCGAAGCCGACGACGGAGACCAGCAGCTGCCCTATGACCACGCCCTTGACGGCGCGGATCATGCCGAGCCGGATGCCCGCCAGGATTTCGGGGAGTGCCGCCCACAGATAGATCCGGCTGAAGGCCTGCCAGCGATTGGCGCCGAAGCTGCGCGCCATCTCGACCAGCGAGGGCGAAATGGCGCGGATGCCGGCGCGCGTGTTGAGCACGATGATCCACATCGAGAAGAGCACGACGGTCAGCACGATCGTCGTCTCGCCCAGCCCGAACAGCACCATGATGACCGGCACCAGCGCGCTGAGCGGCGCGGAGAGGAAGAGGTTCACCCAGGGCAGGAGAAGCCGGTCGGCAATGACCGAGCGGCCCATCACGATGCCGAGCGGGACGCCGACGCAGATCGCAATCGTGTTGCCGAGCAGGAAAGCGCGGCCGGTGATCAGCAGTGCGTCGAGGAAGGAGGCTGTCGGGACGATCTCGAAGACGCGCCAGATGATGCGCGACAGCGGCGGCAGGATGAAGCCGGCATCGGTATGACCGGCGATCTCCCAGATCACGGCCCAGACGAGAAGCGCCGCCATCATCGGAAGGCGGATACCTGAAATGACCATGGCCGACTCCTAGTCCAAGTAATGCCGGAGCTGCTGCCAGATCGCCTCGACGACATCGAGATAGGCACTGTCACGCCTGATCTTCTCGGGGTCGCCGCCACGGACTATCTGCGGCTCGATGATCGCCGAGACGCGGCTCGGCCGGCGCGAGAGCAGCGCAATCCGATCGGAGACATAGACCGCCTCCTCGATGCTGTGCGTGACGAAGATGAAGGATTTTCCTTCATTGGCGACGAGTTCCAGCAGCTCTTCCTGGAACTTGCGGCGGGTCTGCTCATCCACGGCCGAGAACGGTTCGTCCATCAGCACGACCTTGGCATCGACCGCCAGCGCACGCGCCAGGCCGACGCGCTGGCGCATGCCGCCGGAGAGTTCGTGCGGGTATTTCTGTTCAAAGCCCTTGAGGCCAACGCGCGCGATATGGCGTTCGGCGATCGCCTCGCGCTCGCTATGGGCGACGCCGCGCAGCTCGAGCCCGAAGGCGACATTGCGGATGACGCTGGCCCAGGGCATCAGCGCAAAATCCTGGAAGACGAAGGCGCGTTCGGGGCCGGGCCCGGTCACCTCGCGGCCATCGACGAGAACCTGGCCGCCGGTGGCGGGGATCAGGCCTGCGATGATCTTGAGCAGCGTGGTCTTGCCGCAGCCCGAGGGGCCGAGCAGCGTCGTCAGGCGCCCTTCCGGAAACTCCAGCGAGATGCCGCTCAGCGCCTCGACGCCGCCGGCATAGGTTTTCGAGACGCTGCGCACTTCGACGATCGGCCGGGCCGCGCGGGCGGGAAACGGCGGACGGTCACCGAGGTGCTGCGGCATGATGGCTGCGTTGGGGGTCATCTGCGCACCTCCGGTCGAAACAGGGTGACTTCGATCCGCTCGAGCAGCTCGATGAACAGGACCGAGAACACGATGATGGCGAGGATGGCCGCGTACATCTTGGGATAGTCGGCGACCGATTGGTTGTAGGAGATCACGTCGCCGATGCCGGTCGGCGTGATCAGCAGTTCGGCGAGGATCACGCCGATGAAGGCGGCGGCGCAGCCGAGCCGAAGGCCTGCGAAGATCATCGGGCTGGCTGCCGGCAGGATGATCAGGCGGATGCTCTGGCTGCGCGTCGCGAGAAACGAGCTGCCCATTTCGAGAAGCGATTTCGGCGTGTTGCGCACGGCGCCGAGCGTGTTCAGCACGATGACCGGCATCGCCATGATGCAGACGGTCATGACCTTGGCGGTCAGCCCGATGCCATAGGCGAAGGTCAGGATCGGGATGAGGGCCGCCAGCGGCGCCGCCTGGGCGATCACGAAGATCGGCGCGAACAGCCATTCCGAGGGTTCGTGCAACCCCATCAGCACGCCAAGCGCGACGCCGCACAGGATCGAGGCGGTCAGCCCGATGACGAGCGGGTGGAGTGTGATCAGGAAGGCCTTGAACAGGGTTCCATCGGCCATGATCGCGCGAAGACCACCGAGCGTTTCCAGGAAAGTCGGAAAGGCGGGGCTGAGCGGTATCCGCCCGGCATATTCCCAAAGCGCGAGAGCGGCCGCGAAGGACACCAGGCGCAGCACGAGCGGATGGATCAGGAGATCGCGCCAGCGCTGGGCCGGAGCCCTGCCAAGCGCCGGCAGGGCAGGAGCAAGTTCGGAAATCTGCAAGGGAGAGCACTCCGCTTGTGCGCGTTTTCGAAACGAGGGGTCCCCAGGCCGGATGCTGCATGCACCGGCCCCGGGGACGGGTCCGGACGAGGCTAGCTGCCCAGGGCCTTGCGTGCCCGCTCCAGCGGCGCGAGGTACCAGAAATCCTCGACCTTCAGCTCGGCGGCCGGACCCTGCAGCTGGCCGGCCTCGGTGTAGAACTCGAAATCAGCCTTCGCGACCTCGGCGCTGCCGCCGGCCGGCGCATAGACGCCTTCCTTGGTCGCCAGCGTGTAGAATTTGGTGATGCCCTCCAGTACCTCCTTCGGCTGGTCGGCCATCAGCTTGCGCTTGACCCTCTCCTGCTCGACGATCGCCGGATTGGCCGCCATTTCCTGCCAGAGCCGCAGGAATTCGGTGACGATGACATCGACCTGCTTCTCGTTCTTCTGGATCCAGTCGGTCCGGCCGAACAGCGTCTCGTCGGAAGCCGGCTCGCTAACGCCGGGCAGGACATGGAAGCGGTCGCCCGCCTTCTCCAGCAGCAGGTTCTTGTTGGCGAGATCGACGATGGTGGCTTTGATCTGGCCCTTCATCATGCCGATGATCCGGTTCTCCGAGCCCGGCACATAGCTGCGCTMGCCAAACTGGATGCCCTCACGCTTGGCGATAATGTTGCCGATCGCCTCGGTTCCGGTGGCGCGGGCGTGAAAGGCGATCGGCTGGCCGTTCATGTCCTTCCAGGTCTTGTAGGACTTGTCCGCGACCGGGAAGAAGACGAGGCGCGTGCCCTGGAAGAGCACGCGCAGCGGCGCCTTGCTCTTCTGGACGACCGCGTAGGGCGTGCCGACGCCGAGATCCGCCTGGCCGTTGATCACGGCCTGGATGGCAAGGTCCTCCTTCGAGAAATGCGTCACCTGGTAGTCGACGCCCTTCTCCTTGGCGTGCTCCAGCGCGATGATCATCGAGAGCGTCTCGGTCGACAGCACGTCTCCCAGCGCAACCCTGACCTTCGCTTGCGCCTGCGCGGCGGCGCTTCCGAGCATCAGCGCAGCGCCGACGGCGGCGGCTCCGAACAGGACGGACCTTCTCCTCAACGGCTTCATGATCTGACTCCTCCCAGAGTTCTGTTTGGCTTTTTGGGCGATCTTGGTCGCAACCAATTTTATTTTGGGCACTGTCATGTGCCGGATTGATCCTGTCAAGGCTTCGATTTGCAGTAATTTGCCCGAAAATCCTTGCGCAACGCAGCAATAATCACAACCAATATTCAAAATGGTTGCGCTCGCCCGCGATCCATGGGATCACGATCACGTTCCCCATTGCCGGTCGCACATCATGGATCAGAAAGCCCCCACCCCGCCCGATGCCGATGTCTCGGGCGTCCTGACGCAGCTCTATGGCTACATCACCGCGGCGCAGCTGCCGGATGACGGGCGCCTGCCGCCGGAGCGGGAGCTGGCCGAACTGCTAGGGGTGAAGCGCACAGAACTGCGCAAGGGCCTCGCCGCGCTCGAACGCGAGGGCCAGCTCTGGCGCCATGTCGGCAAGGGCACGTTCGTCGGCCCCAAGCCGCCGCAACTGGTCGATATCGCGGACCTGGTGCAGCGCAGCAATCCGGTCCAGGTGATGAAGGCGCGGATCGGCCTCGAGCCCGAGCTCTCACGCCTCGCGGCGATCAACGCCACGGTGGCCGAGATCGCGACGCTCGCCGAACTGAACGCCTCCTGCCGCGCCGCGACGAGCTGGCGCGAATACGAGGCTTATGACGCGCGCTTCCACCACCAGATCGCCGAGGCCGCGCATAACCCGATCCTGATCGCGCTTTTGGAAACGCTGAACGCTGTGCGCCGCGCCGTCACCTGGGGGCGGCCGCGACCGAGCCATTCAAGCCCGCCTGCCGATCATCACAGCTTCGAGGACCATGACCGGATCGTCGACGCGATCGCCCACCGCGAGCCCGGGGGCGCCGCGGACGCGATGCGCCGGCATCTGCAGAATGTCGAGGACCGGCTGATCGGGCGCTCGCCCTGAGGCAGGGCACCTCCTCGATTGCCGTCTGATACCGCCATCGCGCATGGGCCCGGCAAGCATGCCCCACGCGCTGCCGTCAGGCCCGGACCGAAGCGGATCCCGCTGCGATGGTGTTCAACGCCGCGATCGCCTCACCGCTCAGGTCCAGCACGCCGGCGGCGATATTCTCGCGGAGATGAGCGACCGAGCCGGTGCCCGGGATCAGCAGAATATTCGGCGCGCGCTGCAGCAGCCAGGCGAGCGCGACCTGCATCGGCGTTGCGCCGACCCGCGCCGCGACCTCGGTCAGCCCAGCCGATTGCAGGGGCGAAAAGCCTCCGAGCGGGAAGAAGGGTACATAGGCCGTGCCCGCAGCTGCCAGTTCGTCGATCAGCGCGTCATCCGTGCGGTGAACGAGATTGTAGTGGTTCTGGACGCAGACGATCTCGCAGATGCCGCGCCCCTCCCCGACCTGCCTGGCGGTGACATTGCTGAGACCGATATGGCGGACAAGGCCCTGCTGCTGGAGTTCGGCGAGCACGGTCAGCTCGGCAGCCAAGCTGCCCTCAGCCGGGCCATGGCCATCGCCCCAGAGTCGCAGGTTGACGACATCGAGCGCCTCGAGCCCGAGATTGCGCAGATTGTCGTGCACGGCCTGCCGCAACGCGTCCGGCGAGGTCGCGGGAAGCCAGGATCCGTCAGCGCCGCGCCGGGCGCCGATCTTGGTGACGATGACGAGATCGTCGGGATAGGGCGACAGCGCCTCGCGGATCAGCTGGTTGGTGACATGCGGGCCGTAGTAATCGCTCGTGTCGATATGGTCGACGCCGCAGGCAATCACCTCGCGCAACACCGCGAGCGCCRCATCCCGGTCCTTCGGCGGGCCGAATACGCCAGGCCCGGCGAGCTGCATGGCACCGTAGCCGAGCCTTTTCACCTGGCGGGTGCCGAGGCGCCAGGTCGGGGATGGGCTCCTGCCAGGCATGGTCGCTCTCCTGTCGATGAAGGCACGAGACAGCGACTGGATGACCGCCGGATCAGAGCGCACGATCGGCGCCGGCCAGGCGGAATTCCATGCATTGCAGATCCATCTCGAAGACCTCAAGGCGCCCGACATTGTTGCGCGTGCCAAGGGTTTTGGCGAGGGCGATCATCTGGGGAAGGTCCGGGCACGGCTTGAGCCTCGATCCCAGGCCAGGCTTCAAGGTCATCGCGGCAATCTCCTGCGCGCAATCCCAAAGATCAGGACAGCGGCGACGATCGCGGCGGCGAGGTTGTAGGCCATCCCGCCGACGAAGGCAGAGGCGTAGAGCTGGGCTTGCCCTCCTGCGTCGATGCCGGCGGCAAGCGCCGCACCGAAGAGGATGCCGACGACGGCCACTCCCAGCGCCGCACCGACTTGCTGCAGCGTTGCGACGACGCCAGAGGCCATGCCTGCCTGTCCCTCCCCCACAAAACCGAGGACGAGGTTGAGCAGCGGCGTCATGATGAGGCCCTGGGCCGCGCCGACCACGATCAAGGCCGGGATCAGATGCGCGACCACGAGCCCTGCTCCGGCAAGCCAGACCTGCGCGATCAGAATGCCGAGCGACACGGCATAGAGAAGTGCGCCTGCGGCAATTGCGGCTGTGCCAAGGCGCGCGACGAGACGGGGCGCCGCCATGGAGGCGATGACGAACCCGATGCTGCAGGGGACGAAACTGAGACCCGCCTCGAAAGGACTGAGACCGAACCCGGTCTGYGCCAGGAGAGCAAAGCATAGAAAGAACGAGGACGATGTCGAATAGATCAGGACGACCAACAGACCGCCGTGGGCAAAGCACGATTGACGCATGAGCTTCATATCGACGAGAGGCTCGCCGCCCGCCCGGCGCCGGCTCTCCTGCTGCCCGTAGAACGCAGCGATCAGGACGGCGGCCCCTGCCAGCGATGCAAGGGTCCAAAGCGGCCAGCCCTGCGCCGGCCCTTCGATCAGTGGCACGAGCAAGAGCGTCAGCCCCAGGCTCACGAGGGCCACGCCGGACCAGTCGAGGCTCGGACGCTCCGGCGCGTAGGTCTCGGGA
This sequence comes from Allobosea sp. 01N443, assembly GCF_056399325.1. Lineage (NCBI taxonomy): Bacteria > Pseudomonadati > Pseudomonadota > Alphaproteobacteria > Hyphomicrobiales > Alloboseaceae > Allobosea > Allobosea sp. 01N443. The sequence continues at coordinate 6,635 of NZ_JBFTRC010000017.1, read as the reverse complement.
ATGAACGGCGCCATCAGGATGGCGATGACACCGACGGGAACATTGATGAGGAAGATCATGCGCCAACCGAGACCGAACAGGTTCGCCTCGACGAGAAAGCCGCCGACCACCTGGCCCGCGATGGCGGCAAGGCCCAAGGTCATGCCGAGCAGTCCAAAGGCGCGACGAGCGTCGTCAGCAGAGAAACTTACCCGGATCGAGGCATAGACCTGCGGAAACAGGAGTGCTGCCGCCAATCCCTGCACCACGCGCGCAGCGATGAGGATCTCGATCGTCGGCGCCAATCCGCAGAGCGCCGAGGCGAGCGTGAAACCGGCAATTCCGACGACGAAGAGCCGCCGGCGGCCGTGAATGTCGCCGAGCCGCCCACCGGTGATCAACAGCACCCCGAAGCCAAGTTCATAGCCCGCGACGATGAAGCCGATCTGTGACAGGCGGGCGCCGAGGCTGGCCTGCATGGCCGGGATCGCGACATTGACCACGAACAGATCGAAGATCGTCACGAATCCCGCCAGAAGCAGAACGGACAAACCGAGCCAGGGCGGGCGGACCCCGCAGCTTTCTGCCGGGCTGCGCAGGGTTTGGGCCGTAGCGGTATCGGAACTCATGTTGCGTCCTCGGATTAACGACGCAACAGCCATGAAGCGGCATTGACGCTGATACAATTTAACTCATTATGCTATTACTTTTTGTACGGATGGGGCCATGGCGACCTCCGATCGGACMCGACCCGAGCTTTCAGAGTTCCTGCGTGCGCATCGCGAGCGGCTGACGCCCGAGGATGCCGGCTTACCCTCCGGCAAGCGTCGGCGTACGGCCGGCCTCAGGCGCGAGGAGGTTGCCGCGCTCGCCGGGGTGGGCCTGACTTGGTACACATGGCTCGAGCAGGGTCGCAATATCGGCGTCTCCTCCGGTTTCCTCGACAATCTCGCCAGGGTGCTGAAGCTCGATGGCGCCGAGCGACGGCATCTCTTCCTGCTCGCCCAGGAGCGCCCACCGGCCGAGCCGGGAAAGACATGGTGCACGGTTCCGTCTCTCGTGAACCGGCTGATGGGCGACCTCGCCCCACATGCGGCCTATATTCTCAACCTGCGCTGGGACGTGCTGGCCTATAACGAAGCGGCCGAAGCCCTGTTCCGGTTCGGCAGCCAGCCTTCAAACCGGCGCAACCTGCTGTGGATGCTGTTCTGCGATCAGCACCTCGCCGATACGCTTGTGGATTGGGAAAACCAGGCGCAAGCCATGCTGGCGAGCTTTCGCCGGGATTTTGCAGGCGCGCGCGGCGATGCGGACATGCGCGCCCTGGTCGCGGAACTGGAAGATGTCTCGCCGGAATTCAAGACATGGTGGCGCAGCCCGGACGTCCACGCACCCTGCACCGGCACGCGCACGCTTCGCGTCGGTGGCCACCCCGTCACCTTSGAACACACGTCGCTCACCGTCGATGGCGGACGGCATCTGAGATTGGTGGTCTATGCCGCCCTTGCCGCTCAAACCTCCAACGAACGGACCGAGTGCCTGCCTGCATTGGAGCAGAGCTGAGCGCTTCGCGCCCTCTGCGAAGCGTCGGTCGCGAACCAAGCCGCGGGCATGGTTTCCCGTCGGGCGAATGGACGGTTCAATATCCGTTTCTGTTTCCGCTGCGGGGATCGTCGGCCAGCTTCTCGCGATAGATCTCGCCTTCTCTTGCCCTGGCGCGCCAGGGCCGCGCCCTTTGAAGCGCAATTTCGTAGGCGGGGTCGTTCCGGTCCAGCGTTGCCATAGCTAGCCCAGGCTCCGGGGATGGCGACGATTGCGCGGCCCATGCCCCGTCCGGTCCAATGATGCCGGCGGGGCCTTTGGCGGCGTCCTGCGCGGGGGTAGCAGCAGCGATCCAGATGCAGTTCAGGCCGGCAGGGAAGGCCGTATGATGCGAACAGAACCCCATCGACGCCGAGACGCTCATAGTCGCTGAAGATCTCGGGGAACTGCGATTCGATGCAGATCGCACAGCCAAACCTGTAGCCATCGACGTCGACCATGACCGGCTCCGTTCCAGGCGTGTACCAGCCAGCAAGTTCGGTATTCGAGAGAAACCTCTTGTCGTATCGGGTGAGCAGGGCGCCGGTATCAGAGAAGACGTAGAGACTGTTGTGCGGCGGATATCCCCGACCGAGCCGATGGGCCCCGCCGACGACCGCGACGATGCGGAGCTGCCCGCACAGTTCAGCGATAGCGCGAAGCTCGGCCTCCTGAATGGCCCAATCGAAGGCCTGCCAATCCCCCTGTTTCAGGATCTGGCTCTTTGCGTAGCCTGACAGCGCCCCTTCGCAGAAATTGATCAGGCGAGCCCCCTCGCCCGCCGCACGCGCAATCATCGCGCGGATGGCGCTGCCATTGGCGGCGATGTCGGGGGAAACAACGGTTTGTGCGGCCGCTATCCTCAACACTCGCGCCCCCTTCCGTCTCGTCCCATAGACTTCGCAAGATGTGAAGCGGAGTGAAACCGCTTACCGCAGGGAGTGCAGTCCTGTGGCGCTTGCATCATGATGCCGGAACCCGGGCTGAGGTCAGCACCTGCCAAACCACACCGCGACGGAGCTCATGCCCGTGCTGAAATCGATCATCAGCTCTGTATGGCGCGTGCAGCTCCGCCCGAGCCTCGCCGTCCTGCTCGGCATGAGCGTGCTCGTCGGGCTCAATGAAATGACCGCACGGCACACCGGCGTCGTTGCATTCCTGCTGCTAAAGCATCGGCCCGAAAAGTGGATTGCGGTTTTCGGGAAAGCCGATGCAAACACAAAGGGTTAGATCATCGGTCCGGATATGATTTCCGGCCCGATGATCTAGCTGGCCTCGCAGGCGGACTGGCCTTTGTCTGCTGGGTTGCTCGCGGACCGCGCAATGACGACCGCCGCTGACACTGCCCTCCAATGGACAGCATCGGCGGCGGCCACTCTCTGCGCCGGCTAGTTCTTGGGCGTCAGCTTGCGCATGACGTCATCGAGGTTGAAGCTCGCCGGCTTCTGCCGGATCGGGAACTCCTTGAAGCTTTCCAGCCATTTCCCGACGACCGCCTGCGATGGGACCACGACGAAGGAACGATCGAAGAACCATTTCTCGTATTCCATCGAGGTGTCGCCGCGCTCGAAGGGGTCGGCCCGCAGGTTGAACAGTTTTGGCGCCCGCAGATTGGTGAACTCCCTGCGCCAGACGTCGATGCCCTCGTGCTCCTGCGCCTTGAACACGACCTTCCAGTCGGCGACCCGCACCGCCACCAGTTCGCCGTCGTCGTTCCAGTAAAGGAAATCGCGGCGCGGGGAATCCTTGGCGCTGCCGGTGAAGAACGGCATCAGGTTGTAGCCGTCGAGATGCACCTTGAAGCTCTTGCCGTTGGCCTGGTGCCCCTTCATGCATTTGGCGACCACATCCGGCTCTCCGCCCGCGGCGCAGAAGGTCGGGATCAGGTCGTAATGCGAGAACGCCTCGTTGTAGATCGTGCCGGGCTTGATCACGCCGGGCCAGCGAATGAGGGTCGGCACGCGATAGCCGCCTTCCCAATTGGTCGCCTTTTCCCCGCGGAACGGGGTCGAGCCGCCATCCGGCCAGGTCATCACCTCGGCGCCGTTGTCGCTGGTATAGACGACGATGGTGTTCTGGGTGATGCCGAGATCGTCGAGCTTCTTCAGGAGCTGGCCGATATGCCCGTCATGCTCGACCATGCCATCGGGATAGATGCCCTTGCCGGTCTTGCCCTCGGATTCCGGCTTCAGATGCGTGTTGACGTGCATCCGGGTCGAGTTGAAGTAGCAGAGCCACGGCTTCTGGGCCTTGTTCTGCCGGTCGATGAAGTCGATCGCCGCCGCCGTCGTCTCGTCATCGATGGTTTCCATCCGCTTCTTGGTCAGCGGCCCGGTATCCTCGATCTTGCCGTCGGCCGACGAGCGGATGACGCCGCGCGGTCCAAAGCGCTTCCTGAATTCCGGATCCTTGGGGTAGTCGGGGTTCTCCGGCTCTTCCTCGGCGTTGAGGTGGTAGAGATTGCCGAAGAACTCGTCGAAGCCGTGATTGGTCGGCAGGTGTTCGTCCTTGTCGCCGAGATGGTTCTTTCCGAACTGGCCGCTGACATAGCCGAGCGGCTTCAGCAGTTCGGCGACCGTCGGATCCTGCGGCTGCAGGCCGATATCGGCGCCGGGCAGGCCGACCTTGGTGAGGCCGGTACGGATCGGCGACTGGCCGGTGATGAAGGCGGCACGCCCGGCCGTGCAGCTTTGTTCCCCGTACCAGTCGGTGAACATCGCGCCTTCATTGCCGATGCGGTCGATATTCGGCGTGCGATAGCCCATCATGCCGCGGTGATAGATGCTCGGATTGAACCAGCCGATATCGTCGCCCATGATCATCAGGATATTGGGCTTGCGTCCGGAGGCCGGCGCCGGCGCGGGCTGCTGGGCCTGCGCTGTCTGGATCGTCGGGGCGGATGCAAGGCCCGACGCGGCAAGCGCGGTGCCGCCAAGAAGAATGCGTCTGCGAATAAGGTCCGGTCCATCGGTCGCCATGGTTTCCTCCTTGGTCAGGCAGAGAAACTCAGGCTAGTGCCGCATCGCCCGGGAGGCCAATCGGTATTTGCGCAAAGCTTGCGTGAGCGGGAACGGCCGGTCTGGACGGCCTTGGCGGATGGCCGCCCTCAGCACATCCAGTCGGTCACGCTGCGCGCATCGTGCTCGGCAGCCTCTGTGGTGGCAAAGAGTCCCGATCGCCCCTTGCCCGCGCCAGCCCACCATGACCAGGAGCCGTTCACGTCCACCTCGTGCCGAAGTGCCGCATGCTCGTAGGAATAGAGGCCGTCGGGACGTCGAAACAGCCAAAGGCAATGTAGCCCGTCCGCGCTCAAGACCTGGCTCACGAGGACATCGGGCTTTCGCCTCCACGCATCGCGTAGCCCGAGCAGCGCCCGCGCAACCCGTGTCGCCGGGACGCTCGCGGGAGCCAGCCCCATCATCTCGCTCTCGATCAGCAGGAGATGGGCCAGGATCTCGGCTTCGGACGCCGTCGTGCTCCGCACCAGCGCAATGAGGCCGGGCACATAGCTGTCATATTCATCGGCCGGCCCTTCCGCGCCGAGCCCGATCGGGTCCCAGATGTGGCGGAGCACATGTCCCACCTGCTCCGTCAGAGCCTTGTCGTCGGTTGCCGTGGCCTGCTCGCTCATCATCCGCGCATCGAACCCTCGATGCGCGCCGCCCGCAAGCGACACATCCCCACGCCCCGCATCATTTTGACCCCGAGCCGCAATCGAGCACCGCAGGAGGCAGGGCATCCGGGTCGCTGTTTTCAGCCTCAGCCGAGCTTCGCCGCCGACAGCGGCTCCATCAACTCGATGCGGTTCCCGAACGGGTCGTCCACATACATGCGGTCATATCCGTCCAAGGGCTGGTCCTCGGCCACGTGGTAGCCGCGCGCCTTCAGCGTGGTGACCAGCGCTGCGAGATCGCTCACGATGAAGGCCGGGTGCGCTTTGCGGGCTGGCTTGAAATCGGCGTCCACTCCCAAATGGACCTTCAACGCCCCCTGTTCGAACCAGCATCCGCCCCGGCCGGCGAGATGAGCGGGCTTGGCGACTTCGCTGATGCCGAGAATGTCCGCATAGAAGGCGCGCGCCTCGCTTTCGCCGCCGGCTGGCATGGCGAGTTGCACGTGGTCGAGGCGCGTAATGGTCATTGTCGCAGTTTAGTTTCGGCAGGGGCCGGAATCCACCGACGGAGAAAGCGCGACAAACCGCCTGTGCCGTGGCCAAGGCTATCGGGCGGCCCCGAGCAGTCACTATGCCCCCAACCCGTCCAATGCGGCGGCGAGATCGCCATAGCTGCCGACGATGCGATCGGCCCCCGCCATCCCCAGACGGTCGCCATGATTGCCGGCGCAGTGAGCGCCAGCGGTGAAGCCGATGACCTGCATGCCGGCGGCCTTGCCCGCCATGACGCCGTTGACGCTGTCCTCGACAACCACGCACTCACCGGGCTGCACGCCCATCGCGGCTGCGGCATGGAGAAACAGGTCGGGCGCGGGCTTCCCGTTCGCGACCATGTCCGAGGAGAAGATATGCGGATCGAACAGGCCGATCAGGCCGGTCTGCTGCAGCTTCCAGCGCAGCCGCGCGGACGGCGTGCTCGATGCGACGCAACGGCGCGCCTCGATGCCATCGATGGTCTGCCGGGCGTCCGGAAGGGCGGCCAGATGCACCTCTATGCGTGCCGTCGTGTGGTCATCCAGCCGCACGAAGAAATCGGATGGCAGGGGCGCGCTGCGCTGCTCCGCGATGATCGACTGGAGCCTTGCCTGCCACATCGGCGGGGACAGCCCCATGAACGTGTCCGTATAGACATCGCGTTCGAGGACGACGCCGACCGAGGCCAGGAACTCAAGCTCGGCAGCGAGATAGACCYCCTCGCTGTTCACAAGCACGCCGTCGCAATCGAAGATGATGAGCGTCATCGAGGGCCGTCCGGTTTCAGGCGATGTCCTCGCTAAAGCATCGCCCCGAAATGTGCATTGCGATTTTCGAGAAGGCCGATGCAACCATGGAAGGCTCGATCGGCCGCATTCCAGGACGAGCAGGTCCATCGGCCGGTTGACGGCGCTTCCCCCGCTGCCCC
>NZ_JBFTRC010000016.1:0-52575 GCF_056399325.1 Allobosea sp. 01N443 | reverse complement strand
GTTCTGGCTCGGCCTGAATCCGACGCTGCCGAACGAGGCCTTCGCCGAGATCGTGATCCTGACGAAGTCGATCGAGGGCCGAGAGCGCGTCAAGTCGCGCCTCGATGCCGCGATCGGCGCCGGCGCCTTGACCCAGGCGCGCGCGCGCGTCGACCGCTTCTCCTTCGGACCGCCTGTCGGCTTTCCCGTCCAGTTCCGCGTGATCGGCCCGGACCCGATGAAGGTGCGCGAGATCTCCTACCAGGTCCGCGACGCCGTTCGCACCAACAGGAACGCGGTCAACCCGCATCTGGACTGGAACGAGATGTCGCCCTCGGTGAGGCTGGTGGTCGATCAGGAGCGGGCCCGTGCCCTTGGGCTGAACGTGCGGGATGTCTCGCAGACGCTGCAGACCCTCGTCTCCGGGGCGACCGTCACGACCGTTCGCGACGGCGTCGAGCAAGTCGCCGTGGTCGCGCGGGCCGGCGAAAGCGAAAGGCTGGATCTCGGCCGTGTCGGCGACCTGACCATCGTCGCCCGCAACGGCGTCGCCGTTCCGCTGTCCCAGGTGGCAAGGCTCGACTATGTCCATGAGGATCCGATCCTGCGGCGGCGCAACCGCGACACCGTCATCACCGTGCGCGCCGACGTGGTGGACGGGGTCCAGCCGCCGGATGTGACGGCGCAGATCCTGCCGCGCCTGCAGTCGATCAAGAACAACCTGGAGCCGGGCTATCGCATCGAGACAGGAGGCGCAGTCGAGGAGTCGGAGAAGGCGAACGCCGCGCTGTTCGTGCTCTTCCCCATCATGTTTCTCGCGATGCTGACCCTGTTGATGATCCAGCTGCAGAACTTTTCCCGCCTGGCCCTGGTCTTCATGACGGCGCCGCTTGGCCTGATCGGGACATCGGCAAGTCTCAATCTCGCCCATCAGCCCTTTGGCTTCACCGCGCTGCTGGGGCTGATCGCACTCGCCGGCATGATCATGCGCAATACGCTCATCCTCGTCGACCAGATCGAGAGCGATGTCGCATCGGGATCRCACAGCCGGCGCGAGGCGATCGTCGACGCGACGGTCAGGCGGGCGCGGCCCGTGGTGCTGACGGCGCTTGCGGCGATCCTGGCCATGATCCCGCTGTCGTCGAGCGCATTTTGGAGCCCGATGGCCGTCACCATCATGGGTGGGCTCTTCGTCGCGACCTTTCTCACGATCCTGTTCTTGCCAGCGCTCTACGCGCTATGGTTCCGCAAGTCGCTGGATGAGCGTGGCGCGCCGGCGGGGTCGGAGCCAGTCACGCTTGTGCCGAGCTTCGCGACCTCGGTTGCCCACCAGATCATCGGACCGGAATCGTATCCGGCTCGACGATCGAACCTCACGACTGTCTTGGAGTAGCCTTGGTGACACATCCATCGCGTTACACGGCGCGCGTGACTGCCCAGAGCGAGAATGCGAGCCGGCGGCAGGACGGCATCGAGCCGCTGCAGGAGATTCTCGCGGTCGCCCGGCGGCTCTTCACGACCATTGGCTACCAGAAGACCACGGTCGCCGAGATCGCGGCCGAACTCGGTAAGAGCCCGGCACATGTCTACCGCTTCTTTGACAGCAAGAGGGCCATCAACGAGGCCGTCGCCGAGCTTCTGCTGGGTCAGATCGGCGACGAGCTCGCGGTGATCGCCGCCGGACAATCGTCCCCTCCCGAGCGTCTTGCCGCCTTCCTGCTTGCGCTCTCGGAGCTCAGCGAGCGGCATTTCATGACCAATAGCCGCGTGAACGACATGGTCGAGGACGCGATGGCTGAAAGCTGGGGCGTCTGTCTTCGCTACATCCAGCGCGTCGAAGGCCTGATCAGGACAATCGTCGAGGACGGCCAGTCTTCAGGCGATTTCAGCATCGAGGATGCGGCAGCCGGGGCAGCCTGTGTGAAGACGACCATGGTCTGCTTCATGCACCCGACGATGATGGCGCTGAGCGCGGAGCATGCGAGGCCCGAGATCGAACAGGTCATCGCCTATGCATTGCGGGGGCTCGGGGCCAAGCCCCGGCGCTGAGGAACGAAGCCCGCGCCGACCTGAGCGCCCAGTGCGTCGCCCGCAGATTGCGCAGGCGGCCGGCCGATCAGCGCAGCCGCCGGACCTCTTCCACCGTTACGGTCGGCTTCTGGCCGCCCCAGTTCGCCCGCAGCCAGTTGGAGAGGTCGGCGACCTCCTGGTCGCTGAGCTGCGCGGCAAAGCCCGGCATGGGCTGCATCCGCTCGAGCCCGGGAAAGCGCTGGGCCGGGATGCCGGTCAGGATGACCCGGTTCAGGTTGCGCGCATCCGCCAGCCGCAATGAGGCATTGGTCGCCAGCGGCACCACGACATGCGGGATGCCCTGCCCGTCCACGCCATGACAGCTGGCGCAGACGTCGAGATAGGTGGCGCGGGCCGATGCTGCCGTCTCGGCCGGAACGGCAACGGGCTGCGGCGGCACTGGGGGCGTCGCGCGCTCCGGCAGTGTGTCGAGATCGAACAGATAGGCCGACATCGCCGCAAGGTCGTCGGCGCTCAGATATTGCGTCGAGAAATGCACGACCTCGAACATCTGGTTGGTCATGGCGCCCTGCGCCGAGATGCCGGATTTCATGAAGCTTGCGAAGACCAGCGGATCAAAGCCCATGCGCGTCAGCCCGGCCTTGGTGATGTCGGGCGCTATGATGCCTTCCAGCTCCGAGCCCTGGAGATAGGCGCTCTCCTTCATGCCCATCGTCAGGTTGCGTGGCGTATGGCATTCGCCGCAATGGGCGAGCGCGTCGGTGAGATAGCGGCCGCGGTTCCAGGCCTCCGACCGCCCGGCCACCTCCGTCCTGGTGTCGCCCGACAGGTTGACGAGGTTCCAGAAGGTCAGCCCTTGCCGGATATTCATGGGGAAAGGCAGGTGGTTGGTGCGGTTTGCCACCTTCATCGGCTCGCGGCTCATCAGGAAGGCGTAGACCGCGTCGACATCCCCAGCCGTCAGCTTGCGATAGGAGGCGTAGGGCATCGCCGGATACAGATGGCCGTTCTTGCCGACGCCGTCGCGCACCGCGCGGTGGAACTCGGCGCGCGTCCAGGCGCCGATGCCGTGCTCCTTGTCGGGCGAGATATTGGTCGAGTAGATCGTCCCGAACGGCGTCTCGAAGGGCAGCCCGCCGGCCCAGGGCGCGCCGCCCTTGGTGACATGGCAGGCATAGCAATCGGCGGCGACGGCGACATAGGCGCCGCGCTTGACGAGCCCCTTCATCTGCTCCGCCGTCAGCGGTTGCTCGATCTCCTTGCCCACGACGCTGCGCTCCAGCAGGCCGAGGAAGACGGCTCCCGCCGCGAGCGCACCGATGAAGGCGACCGTCAGCACGGCCAGAAGCAGCTTCCTCGCCATGCGCGCTACGCCTTCACCAAGCCGGGTGTCCTGAGGACGAGATCGCGCACCGCCTCGAAATAGCGGACATAGCCGGTGCAGCGGCAGATATGCCGGTCGAGCGCCTCGCCGATCACCTGCTCCAGCGCCTCGCGCCGGACCGGGTTGCGCTTCAACTGGTCGAGCAGCACCGTCGCACCGGTGACGAAGCCGGGGGTGCAGTAGCCGCATTGGAAGGAGAAATGCTCGATGAAGGCCTGCTGAACCGGCGAGAGCTGCGTGATCGCGCCAGTGGCGTCGCGCTGGGCCTGCCCCTCCACMGTCCTCACCTTGCGGCCAGTGAACCAGTGGGCGCCGGTGATGCAGGTGCGCATTTCCTCGAGCGAGCCGTCGCCCTTCTCGACGATCACGGTGCAGGCATGGCAGATGCCCTGGCCGCAGCCCATGCGCGAGCCGGTCAGGTTGAGATACTCGTAGAGGAAATCCTGCATCATCATCGTCTCCGGCACGTCGATGGGACCGACGGCCTCGTCGTTGATGGTCAGGGAGAGCGTGCGGGTCGCGATGGTCATGCCAGCGCCTCTCGGATTTTCTCGGGCGTGATCGGCAGGCTGTAGAAGCGCTTGCCGATGGCGTGGGCGACCGCGTTCACGATCGCCGGCACGACCGCGATCATCACCACCTCGGCCATGCCCTTGGGCGGATCGGTCTCCGACAGCGGCGGCAGGATTTCGGCCGTCTGCGACCAGACCGCGACATCCCTGGATGTCGGCAGCTCGTAGCGGTTCCAGTTCCAGGTGCCGTTGCCCGGCCCGTCCTCGTAAAGCGGCAGATACTCCTTCAGGGCGTGGCCGATGCCCATGGCGAGCCCGCCCTGGATCTGGCCGGAGACCAGCTCCGGCACGATCTGGTTGCCGCATTCGAGGATGGAGTGATGCGACAGCAGGCTGACCTCGCCGCTGCCGGTATCGACGGTGATCTCGGCCAGCGTCGCCATCGGCGCGTAATAGGTGACGCCGGCATTGTTGCGCTGCGTCGGCGGGTAGGAGACCGAGGCCCGGTCGACGAAGTGCCAGCCTCCCTCCGTCATCAGGGCCTTGCGCTCGACTGGTGCTCCTTCGCCGTATTGCACCGCCAGCGCATCGATGGCGAAGCGGCGGCGCCCAGTGCCCGGCAGTTCGAACTCCGCTTCGGCCCATTGCCAGCGGTTAAAGCTGTGCACGGTGACGCCGGTGACGAGGCCGAGCCGGTGCGCCTCGGCCGCGACCTCGGCAAAGGACAAAGGCTGCATGGCCGCCGCATTGACCGTGCCGCGGATGATGCGCAGATCCTCGCGGCGCACCACTTCGGGCGCCAGCTGGCCGCCGCCGATGCCGCGCGACCAGAGCGAGCGCGCGGCGGGCCAGAGCGCGAGGTCGACAAGCGCGCGGGCCGCCTCGCGCGTCGCATGGCCGAGATAGTAGACGCTGTTGGAGGCGCTCATCGGCGAGGTGAAACTCGGCGTCCAGCGCGGGTTCGCCATGCGCCGGTCTTCCTCCTCCTGGGAGAGCGTATAGGGCTCGTCGCTGGTCTCGAGCGGCATCTGCGGCCAGCGCAGCTTGCCGAATTCGGTCTCGTCGGGTTGCCGGCCGAGGATGCCGGCGGCCATCACCGCCTGCGAGGTCGTGGCGCCCGTGCCGATCTCGTGCGCGACATGCGAGAGCTTAAGGCGGCCGCTCGCGTCGAATGCGAGCGCGCAGAGCGCCGCTTCGGCGCCGGTGCCGTAATCCTTGTGCACATGGCCGTAGCCGACGCCGTATTTCTTGCCGGGATTGGCGGCCTCGAAGGCGGCCTTGCGCTGGTGCCGGCCGGCCCAGAGCGGGTGCTTTTCCGCCCGCGCCAGGATCTCGTCATGCCGCAGCGCGCCTGAGGGAATCGCGCCCTGCGAGTTCTTCATGCCCGATTTCAGCGCATTGCGCCGCCGGAACTCCATGGCATCGAGGCCGAGCGCTTCGGCAGCCTCGTCGACCATCATCTCGGTCGCCGCCATGGTCTGCAAGGTGCCGTAGCCGCGCATCGAGCCGGCATCGACGGCGCGCGACGACAGGATCGCCGCGGAGAAGTCGCTCTTCGGCAGGTAATAGATCGACTGCGCCGCCGTCGCGCCGACCGTGCCGACCGAGACCGAAAAATTCTCGCGCCCGCCGCCATCATTGCGATAGCGCCCGGTCATCGCCCGGAACTTGCCGGTCTTGCGGTCGATGACCATGACCTTGTCCATCTGGAAGGCATGGCGCTTCAGCGCGGTCTGGAACTGCTCGTAACGGTCATTGGCGAGCCGGACCGGCCGGCCCTCGGCGTAAAGCCCGGCGAGCACGCAGTAGAACGGGAAGATCGCGTGGTCCTTGGTGCCGTAGCCGACGGTGTAGCCGATCTTCAGATCGATGCTCTTCAGCGGGAACGACGACTTCGAGACCATATGGGCCGCCATCTCGGCGACCTCGTGCGGGGATTGCGTGGCGATCAGGGCGTGCAGCATGCCGCTCGAACGCTCGTACCAGACATTGCCATTATCGGCCTCCATCGCCGAAGCATCGGCCGACTGGCTGGTAAAGCTGCGCCGCAGGACCAGCACGTCGTCACCGGCATTGGCGATCTCGCGCTCGATCTCGGCCGCCGCGGCCATGCCGCGCGCCATGGCGTCCCCGTCTCCGGCGGCGGGCCATTGCGGCTCCTCGCCCTTGAAGCCGGTGCGGATCGTCGTGTCCTTGAGCGCGGAATAGYGGTCCTCGGCCTCGGGCGTGCCGCCGTCGATCCGGACATAGCGCGCCGCGCCATAGGGGCCGGGCGTGGTGGACGGGCCCTCCGTGCCGTAGCGCACGACCTTGTCGTTGAAGCGCAGCCTGCGCTTGGCCGCGTCATAGCGGGCAAAATCGTGATAGATCAGCAGCGCGACCGGCTGGCCGAGCAGGCGTGCGGTCTGGCCCTTGGGGACGAAGAAGACATCGCCGTAGAAGCCGGGCGCCGGGATCGCGACGCCGTCCGCGACGAGGTCCTCGTGCAGCACCAGCCGATCCGGCCGGAGGTCTTCGCCGAGCAGGCTGAGATCGACGCTGTCGAAGACGCGGTCGACCCGCGTCGCATGGAGCATGAAGGCATGCGCCTGCTGCTTCGGCCAGCCTTCGAGGTCGCGGGCCCGGTAATCGCGCGTAAACGTCTTGCCGCCGGTGACCTTGGCGATGGCGTCGAGCCGGTATTTCGGCTTGCCGCCGGGGCCAAGCCAATCGGCTCCGGGATGCGGCGGCGTCTCGATCAGCTCCGCCTGGGTGGCCGAGGGCAGCAGCGAAATCCGGATGGCGACGCCGGCCACTGCGGCCTTGAGGACGGTTCTGCGGGATAGACCTGTCTTCATGCCGACACCCCGCTCGCTGACGAGCCGACTCTGCTCTCTCGCCGATAATATGGGCACAGCGCGGGCGCGTATATCGATATTCGAATTGGTCTGGTTTCAAGGATGGGGGATGTTTTACTGATCGGGAGTCGGCGGGCCGCGCTCGCGCGCGCGTCTGGCGCGATAACCGCATTCGTCGGCGGAGACTTTGGCCGGCGCCGACCGCTGCAGGGCGAACGATCACGCAGCCCCTTTCAAGTTCCGGTGGATGAAACCGGCGCCTGGCAGCCCCCAAGACCGTCGTTCCGGCTCCGGGAATAGCGGCGCAGCCCTTTCGGAGGCGCGAACGCTGGCTGCAGCTTCGCGCCACTTGCCGACATTCGACGCCCGCCGGAAAGCGGATGCTTGACGGCATTCGCTATGGGCGTCTGTCTGAGGCCTTAGAGGAGCGCGGCTATCCACTATCTAGCGTTTTGCACGGTGGGTGGTGCCGGCATTCCGGCCGAGCGGTGGTCAATCACGAACTGAGGCGGACATGGCGAAACTAGGCGGCAGGAGGGGAAACGCTTTGCGCACCCCGCTCATTCATAGTGCGGATGCCGTTCGCGGATTCTTCGCCCGGTCCGATGCGCTGGACTATCTGTGCCTGCGTCCACTGGACCATATCGCCTCGTCCTGGGAGGTCGTGTGGGACCGCGACGGCCTGCGCTGCGTCTCGGAGGAAGACAGTTTCGCGGCTGATCTCAACCTCTTCATCGACGAGATCGCAGGAGCTGTGCGACCCACTCGCTACCATGAGGACGAAGACGCGCTGATCGAGGCCTATCTGGGAGCAACCAAGTGGCCTCAGCAAAAGAAAGGCAACCGCTGGATAGTCGCTGACTACGCGTCGTTATTGGAGCAGGCGGCATCGGCCGATCTGCATGAAGCCCGACTTGTCAGTGCCGCGACCGGACGCGTTCATGCCGCGCTCGACTTCGGCCAGATGCATTTCGACAACATGGAAGAAGGGCACCGGCGCATCCTAGCGCAGGTCGTGACCATCATTCTCTACCAGCGCTATTGCGTTGGGACGTCGCTCTTCAACGATCGCGAACAAAGTGAAGCGCTATAGTGATCGTATGGTCGCCGATTATGCGTAGGTTCATGGATTAAGATCGCGTATGGCCCGATCGGCACGGCGTTCCAGCCGGCGTATCTGCCGCACGATGTCGCCCGCGCCGAAGGCTTTCTCCGCCCTGCGGCCATAGGCGGAGAAGTTCCTTACACCGACAGGATAGAACCGGCGCCTCAATCGTTTCGTGTAAATCTTATCGGCACGCCCATCGGCAATCGCCTGCTCGCCGAGCAGACGGGTCTTCTTGACGCTGTATTTCAACTTGCGGAATTGCCGCGCGAATGAGCTCGGCCGGATCGATGCTCCCTTCTCGGTGACATTGAATCCGAGATACTGGAAGCACGCCGTGCCGCTGGCATCGAATGCGGCCCGCTCGGTCTTCGTGCTGTTGATCTCCAGCTTCACGGCCTTGATGGCGTCAGTCAGGGCGTACTGGATCATCGCCTCGCACTCGGGCTTGCAGATCACGAGGATGTCGTCGGAGTAGCGCTGGTACAGCGCATCATTGTCACGGCAAAGGAACGCCATGGCCCGGTCGACATCGACCATGTAGAGGTTCGAGAACACGCTGCTGATCGGCGTGCCCTGCGGGATGCCGAAGGCGTTTGGATTCGAGGTGATCGCAATGCCAGCGGCCTTCACCTCGGCGATCGAGGCGACGGGTTCGGGCTTGCGCGACCTCAGTCGCGGCCCGATGTCCGGATTGGCCGCGAGGGCCGCGCGACTAACGTAGCGGAAGCGTGTCACGTGCCGAAATACGCCATACCAATCCTGGCTCAGCTCAGCGCTGCCGAGCAGTCGCTTCAACTGCTCCTTGAGCAGGCGGTGGTCGAGATTGTCGAAGAAGCCCGAGACATCGAAGCACAGCACGATACAGGAGGCATTGGCCTTCGCAAAACGAGCGGCGGCGGCGGCGAAATCGTAGTTCGACTTGCCAAGGCGGCGATAGCCGATGACGTGGTCCGTCAGGCCTTCGCGGTGGTAGAAATCATCAAGCCGCTGGGTCAGGTCCGCAGCGTATTTCGACAGGATGCAGGCGTCGCGGTGGGACGCGTACATGATCGGCCTGGGCTTGTAGACCGTCTTGCCGTCATCGCGCTTGTAGCGCTTGACCCGTTTTTCATAATGTATGAGCGGCGACCAGGCGTGCCGCTTGATACAGGCTCCAGCCTCAAGGTTCTTGGCATAGGCTTCGCCTACCGGCGCGTCGAAATGCTTGTATCCGCGCTTGCTGAACCAGGCCGGCCGCATCGCAATCCCATTCTAGCAGAGTCCGGGGAGCTAGCTCCGACCCAGAGCCCCGGTTTTGGCCGGACGCTCCCCAGACGCACGCCTCAATCCGTCAGCATCTTCCCGTTCTCGTCAGACCAGGTGTCCCCCAACGCGGGTCAAATAACGCTAGGCAGTATAGTGTAGTCGTGGAGGTCCGAGCGATGCTCGAAGTCTCGTCGATACAGATCGCGGCGATGATGCTGACGCTCGTCGGCATCGTCGATGCGGGCCTGTATGAGGTTGACAGTTTCAACGACCGTACCGACGGCCAATTCCGGCGGCCCGGCAGAGATGGAGGTCGCTAGCCTGTTCCGCAAGGGCATCTCGCGGCCTCTTCCCACTTTTCCCTTACGCAGGGGCCTGCGAGTTGCGTTTACTCGAACAACGAGCGTCGGCCGCTGCAGAGATCAGATCGGCGCTGAAAGCGGCTTCCTCTCTAGACAGCCGACCGCTCCGAGTAGCTGATCGATGCTATCAGCAAAGCAGTTTGTTGTTGATGGCCTGCGGTCCGGCTAGACCTGTAGCATGCACGAGATTCCCGACAACTTATTCGCGACCCAACAGATGCTGACCGAATTGATAGGGTCGAAGGCAGAGAGTCTCGGGTCGGTTTTTCACCCGTATGATTTGCGGGTCAGCGTTGCCGCTGCAGGCGGTCTGCTTACGGTTCCAAAACTTCAGGCGAACACGGTCAGACTTGAGGCAATTGCGCACCTGATTATCGCCAGCGCTTCTGGAAAGAAGAAGGCGAGCAAGCAGGATGCCGCCCGCTGGTTTAAGCAGGTGGGGCAAGCCTTCGCGCACATGGAGGATCCGGCTGAGGATGTGTTCGTTGGCAGCGTGCATGTCGAGGGACGTAATTACCGCGTGCTTGAGGGATTGGCAGAAGCAAACTGCCATCACTTGCAGCATATGCTCACGGCCGTCGAGAACATGCCCGACCGTGGCGTCTATGCCGCGCTTAAACAGTCTTGCCGCGCGATGCTTACGCTGTCCGACCTCGTCTGTGCTCGCTCAGGGTTGGAGGCCTTTTGCCGCGGTGGCGAATATGGTCTCGATGCGTTGCCGGTTAGTGACCTTCCGACGCTCAAGACGCTGGCTGCGCGTGTGACCTTTTCGCATGACGACCTGGTGCGTACTGGCATAAATCGCCGGTCGCTTGGTCGGTTTTGCTTACCACCGTCACAGCGCAATGTAGGTTTTGGAGGATATGGCGATAGCTGGCTGGAGAGGCAGCCGTTGATCGATTTTCAGGATGAGATCGTTGTTGCGCTGCCATCGGCCATAGGAACGGCCATACGGCGAGCAGTGATTGAGGCCTGTCACGGCGCCGGGGCAGGCTTCGCCTTGTGGACTGGCCTGCTTATTGCCCAAACCGAAGAACTTGCTTTGAACCCCGCTATTTCGCGTATCGGCATCCCTCCCACGGAGATGAAACGGGATTCCAATGTGGTTCCCTCCAAGCCGGTCGAGTTTCAGCCAGGCTTGTGGTTCCATCTCGTCCTTCTGACCGATGACTTCACCGGATTCAATGAGACAGGCTTCAGTAGGCCCAGCTCATCTAGCGACAAGATGAGGGCTGAACTACAGCAGGCCATAGATGCCGCTGCTGCAGACACCAAAGCCCAGCCCGGATTCAAACTCGGAATTTCGCTCATCGTCCTTTGCGGCTTCGGCAGGGCGCAAATGGTCGAATTTACCCGTCCCGCACATTGGCTGGCCGAAGGCATAAGCAGCTATGATCTCGATGTGTTGGGCTGGCGCCACGACTTCAATATCGCCGAACTGCTCAAGTTCCTTCTTGCCGAAGGCGCCGCGGGGCATATGGGTTTTCCATTGATGGCGATCAACGGGCTTCTGGCTCGTATCGGCTTTGCCTACGAGAACAATGGCCATGTGGTGCCCCATGAAGCCATGCCGGATGGCGCTGATGGTGYCACCCTCATGGTGCCCACCAACGCACATCTGCGGCTCAGGGCCGAGCACCATGCCCGCTTCGACAAGCACGCGGTAGGCGATCCGGCAGGCAAGGTGCTCGTTGTCCGCCGTAAGGATGGGGGCAAGCGTTCGCCGCAGAATACGCAGCGGGTTTATGTCTCGCATCTCGATGCTCGATCACTCCGCTATCGTGGAGTGTGGAGGTCGGGTAGCCGAACATGGTGGCTTGAAACCGTACCCTTGGAAGAACGCTCCGACCTCTACCCCGTCTTTGAAATGCAGATGGTCTGGATGGAGCGCCTTGCCCCTATATTGGTGGAGCACGTGCCGAGCCTCCCGGATTTTCTGACCTGGAAAATCGTCACGCCTGCATGGCCCGCTATCCGACCGGAAGAGCTCAATCCACCGCCCGTGGAAGAACTGAAGACAGCCATCAGGGCATCCTGCGATCAGGGCGCACGCGTTGTTGCCACGGAAATAGGGTTGCCGTTCTTCCACGGGCTTTCCCATCCCGACAACATCTCTGAAGTCACCTTGGTAGAGGTCTTCCTTGAACAGGTTGTTACGCTCGTAGAAGGCAAGGCGGTCGATGTTGACGCGCTTATGCGCAAGATCGTTCCCTCGGCCGAGGCTCGGCAGCTCCACGCGTTCGCGCCGCAGGATTTCCGCGATCATGTTCGCGACTCGGTTCCGAACGACGTCGTTGAGATAAGTCGGTTTGATGATGCCTCCCAGCGGCTKGGATTAGGGTGGCATGGGCTTCCCCGGCCCGGTGGTACGGTTCACGGACGTGATGAATGCACTAAGGTGCTCAATGCGATCACTACTGCCGCGGAGAAGATGTTCTGCGGGCATCTCAGGCAGTTTGAGAGACACGCCCTGATCCGCCGCGTGGTGGAAAATCACGAGGCATCGATTATCGGCAAGTCACGGTGGGAGCGAACCTCAAGTGCTGTTCTTGACCTTTCGGCCAACCCTCAGGAAGCCCACGAAGAAGTCTCCAAGAGCATTCAAAAGGCCAACGCCACCGGTTTAGCGAGCCGGATTATTCTAGAGGCGGCATTGTGCGAATGCCCGGTAGGTGCCGGCTTTGAGGTTGCAGATTTCGACCTATCCAATCTGATGGCCCTGGCGATGATGATCCATCATCTCGGCGGTTACTCCGATGCCATCCGTTACGAAGGCATGCGCCCCGAAATACGCATCTCGCCGGCCGGTGAGGTGCAGATTGATGTGTCGTTCTTCGAGGCCATCGTGACACCTGTGGGAGAGTCCTTTGTTACCGGGCAGATCGACAGAAGCCGCCGCGACTATTCGGAATTACTGCATAATCCCGAACCACTCACCGAAGAACAGGCGACCAGTCGAACTGACGCCCGCTTCGCCACCGCGTGGGAAGCGGAAATGGGCATTTCGCTCGGGAACTTTCGCACGGCGCTTGAAGCGCTGGAAAATCGACTGTTCAAGACCGGGAAGGCATCGGAGGTATTGCCCAGACCGGCATTGCTTCAATACCTCTCCAAGTCCGTCGATTGCGCCGAGCAGTTTATTGCCTCGCTCGAATTTCTGCCGCGAGACGGCTGGAAGAACGTCCCGCCGCCCTACACCGATCAGGATCGGCAGCCGTGGCGGTTCAGGCGGCGTTTGTCTGTCGCACAGCGTCCCATTCTTCGGCTCGAACCGTCCCCTAGTTCAGATGTCGTGATTGCGCCCGGCATGATCCGGGACGCTTTTCGTATTCAGCTTCATAATTTTTACTACGGCCAGTATGATCTCAGTTCGATTGCATCAAAAGAGATGCGAAGCTGGAGAGAGTACATCGTTGCGAAGGAAGCAGCGGAGTTTGAAGAACGTGTCGTTACGCGCTTAAAGCAACTCGGATGGCAGGCAAAACGAAGCGCAAAGTTCCCTCATATTCTTGGCCGCAAGCTATCCGAAGATCCCGGCGATATTGATGTACTTGCGTGGCATTCTGACGGACGTGTCATGCTCCTCGAATGCAAGGACCTCCAATTCGCCAAGACTTCCAGTGAAATTGCCAAGCAACTCTACAAATTTCGGGGCAAAACGGACGAAAAGGGACGCCCGGACCTTCTTCGTAAGCATCTTAAACGGATGGAGCTCGCACGAGAGAACGCGACCGCGTTTCAATCCCATCTTCAACTGCTTGAGGCGAAGATCGATGGCGCTCTGGTCTTCGCGCACACCGTCCCGATGAGCTTTGCAGCCGAGCGGATAGGCCACGACGTCAAACTGTTCACCCTTGCGCAGCTGGAATCGGCTCTTGAAAGCCCCGCACAGACGTAATGCCGCGCGACAGCTTGCGCGCTGCAAGGCCATGCGGCGGGCATCAGGTAGCTCTATTGCAAGCCTCTCTCCCGTCTGGCAGGAGCCCCCTAACCTGCCAGTCCGATCTCGGCCCCATATCGGCAGGCCCACCTGCGATGGTGAGTTTGCCGAAAGCGGACATGTGCCGCGTCAGCGAAGGGCCAACTCCGGCACCCAGACACCGTTCCTCAAGAGTCTCAAATCGAACTTCCCATTGCCCTCCCCCTAACTCAGCCCCGCTCGCCCCGGATCGAACGCCCCCACCGCCGCCTTGATCTCCAGCATCCTCGCCATCGCCGGCGGCTTCTTCAGCCTGCCGCTCGCATCGTCGCCTACGGTTCCGCAGACCGGCAGGATGCTGATCTCGTCGTCCATGGCGACCGCGGTGAGGCCGAAGCTGTAGTCGGGGAAGCGGGCCTTGAGATGAGCGAGCAGGCGAGGCTTGGCCGCGCCGAACTCCGCCTCGCGGCCGAGCGGCGGGAAGATGACGAACTGCGTGGCTTGCTCGAGCCCGTCGGTCCAATGGCGGTTCATGCGCTCCACCTGAAGGTCGGCACGAGGGTGATGGTCTTGCCGAGCCCGCCGCGCTCGCGGCAGACCGAGCAGGAGAGCCGATTGTCGGGGCGCATCAGGGTGCGCGTCCCCTGCCCGATCCCCTCCTGGCTCGCGCCCGGCCACATCCGCTTCGCGCGCCCGCCATCCTCGCATCGGATGTCCAGCAACGCCCTCGCCGCCGCTCTGATCTCCAGCAGCCGCGCCAGTGCCGGCGGCGTCTTCAGCCCTCCGCTGGCATCCCCGCCCGCGGGACTGACGCTGTTCTGGATGCACTCACGGATGGCGTTTCGCGCCTCGCCGGACAGGCCGATCGTCTCGGGCACGAAGCCCCCGAAGAACGGCGCGAACGCGACGGGGGTCTGATCGATCGGCGGGATGCTGCAGCATAGCTGCGGCATATGCCGGGGCACATGCTGCAGCATGTGCTGGGGCATTGCCGCGGCAGATGCTGCAGGCATGCCAATCACAATCACAATCACATACAACAGTATCTAACGATCCTGTTGTAGGGCGCGCCAGGGCGCCGCCGGCCATGTTCCGCTTCTGGACGGCCTGCAGTCGGTTCGCTGGAATAGTCATGCGCTCCTCCTGAAGATCGGCACGAGGGTGATGTTCTTGCCGAGCCCGCCGCGCTCGCGGCAGACCGAGCAGGAGAGCCGGCTGTGCAGGCCCATCAGGGTGCGCGTCCCCTGCCCGATCACCTCCTGGATTGCGCCCGGCCACATCCGCTTCGTGCGCCCGCAATCCTCGCATTGGATGTCCAGCGACGCGACGTAAGACAGTTCGGGCCGCTCACCACTTCCCGAATAGGCCAGGCTCATCACACATCCCTTTCGTTCCTGTTTCGTTCTCATTTAAGCCAGAGGGCGGAGGACAAGTCGAGTCGGTTTCGACGGCTCGCCCCCCGCCGATTTCGATAACCTTCATTATTGACATGGCGATAATTTAAGTTATCGTTTCGACATCGAACGGAGAGGCGCGCCGCCCATCGGGCAGGCAGCGCCCTCCCCGGAGGAGAGCGGGATGATGGGGATGAGCGAGATCAATTTGGTCACCACGGACGGCGAAGGGGCGCGCATCGGGCGGCTGGCGGCTGATCTCTCGCCGCGCTGCGCCAGCCTCGTCGCCGCACCGGTCGGGGCCTGAGATGGCCCGCAGCTTCCCGGTGAGTATCGAGACGCTGGAGCTCGGCCATGACGACCGGTCGGAGGGGTTTTACGAGCTGGTCATCGGCACCGACGCGGACGCCACCTTCTTCGATCTCCAGGCGATGACCAGCGACGGCAAGACTGTCCGAGCCGAGGACTGGCGCTGGGGCATGGCGCAGGAATGGATCGCGATCCAGGCGCTACGAAAATTCAGCCAGCTGCATGAGGCGATGATCGAGGCGACGAGCCCCGATGCCCGCGCCGCAGCTTACGCCGATTTCACCCGCGCCCGGCGCCTTGAGGCCGCGGAGTGAGCGCCATGGCGATGACGAGCCTTCCAGCCCTTCCCCCAGAGGATTCGCAGATGACGCCGATCGCCATCAGGAGCGCTTTACGCACCATTGCGGGGGAAGCCGGGCCTGCGGCCTGGGCCGATCTCTCGGTCAGCACCGAGCACCCGGATGAATCGGCCGTGCGCGGCGTGCTCTACCCCGAGGGGATCGCTGCCGGCCACTGCATCCATGGCCGTGGGCCAAGTTTTGCCGAGGCGCTGGAGGATCTCCGCAGCAACTGGGCGCAGGCCCGTTCGCTCGCGGACACAAACAGCATCCGCAGGATGGCGCTCGCGATCATCGAGATCACCGGCGACCAGGGCGAATGCGCTGATGCGGCGCTGCGCGGCGCCGGCTTCGACCAGCAGCAGATCGCGCGCCTTGGCGCCCTCGCCTGCTCGGAGGCGACGCGGCTCGCCGCCGGCGGGCCGTTCCGGATCATCACCATGACGGGTGCGAATGCGCAGGCCGCCGGCCTGCCCGTGCCGTTCCGCGCCGACATCCCCCACGCTCTGCCGCTTGGAGGCTGACCGATGGCACCGACCATCCTGGAATATCTGATCGCCGCGCTGGTCGCCCTGATCCTCCTGGGGGCGCTGCTGATGCTGTTCATCCGCGTGCTGTTCTGGAAGCCGATCCCCGACGAGGACTGGTCGCAGCACAGCGACGAGCGGCGGTTCGACCAGCGCTATCGCGACGCGGGTGAATGAGCGCCGCGCGATAGCGCAATCCTCCCGGCTATCCCCGCGCCCTGCCGCAGCCTCAGAGCCGGCAGAGCTTGCTACCCAACGGCGCGTCGAGGCGTATGATGGGGAGCCGCCGGTGTCCGGCATATCATTCGACGAGTGGCCTTCCTCTGTTCAAGTCCGAGACCTGGCGGGCGCGGCGCCGACGGGGCTCTGTGGAGTGACCGATGAAGCCAAGCTGGCGTCTCGCTTTCAGCCCCGTCCTCCTGGCCGGCCTTGTTCTGTTGGTCAGCCTCGTTCTTCCCGGCAATTCCGCCCATGCGCAAACGGGGCGCAAGCCCGCCCGGATCGGCTGGATTTCCCTGTTTCCGCTGGCTCAGGTCGAGAGCTATCTTGGCGCCTTCCGAAGCGGCCTCGCGGCCGAAGGCTATATCGAGGGCCGGAATATCGAAGTCCTCGCGCACTCGGCCGACGGGAATCCGGAACGGCTGTCGGCCGTCGTCGACGAGCTCATCGGCCTCAGGCCCGATGTGATCATCGCTCAAGGCACGGCCATTTTCGGCCTGCGGGGGCTGACCGAGATCCCCGTCGTCTATGGCTTCAGCGGCGACCCCGTCGCGGCTGAACTCACCGACAGCCTGGCCCGCCCGAGCCGGAACCTGACCGGTGTCAGCTTCATGGCGATCGAGTTGAACGAGAAGCGGCTCGATCTGCTGCGGATGGCTGCGCCACAGGCCAGGAGTGTCGTCCTGATGGGCGACCCCGTCCATCCCGGCGCCGCGCTCGAAATCGCCGCGTCCCAGGCCATGGCACGCCAGCTCGGGATGGAGCTTCGGTGGGTTCCGACGCGCAATGTCCAGGAGGTCGGCGACCTGCTTGCAAGCCTCGCCGGGCATCCGCCGGACGCGCTCGTGGTGCTGCCTGACAGCGTCATGCTGCAGAGCCAGAAGCAGATTGCCGCGTTCGCCTCGGCGCACCGGATCCCGGCCCTATCCGGCTGGAGCACGTTTGCCCGCAGTGGCGGGCTCCTGACCTTCGGTCCTCGCCTCGAGGAGAGCTTCAAGAGGCTGGCCTATTATGCCGCTCGCATCCTCAAGGGAGCCAAGCCCTCCGAGCTGCCGGTTGAACGATCCTCCGAGTTCGAACTCGTGCTCAACCTCAGGACGGCAAGGCAGATCGGTCTGATCATACCCGATGCCTTGATCGCCCTGGCCGACGAAATCATCGACTGATCTCGCAGCGAGGCTGCCACGCAGGTGAGGCCGACCCGAAGCGGGCACGTGCCGATGCGCGTGGCAAGACTGCAACGGCTCCCGGCCGTATCAAGGGCCGCGTCGTATATCCCCTGAAGCCGCTTTGAAAATCGACAGTTGCACCGGACTATGCTGAGCTTGTCGCTGTCGGGTCGCGGGGGCTTGAGTCGCCATGAGAAGTCAGGCCTTGCTCGCGCTGGCGCTGGGGGCGGCCCTGTCGGGCTGCGCCAATTCCGTGCTGATCGATATTCCCGACGGCATCAATGCCCCGACCGGGCCGATCAAGTACTCGGTCGAGAAGCTCGGCCTCTACAGCCATCTCCTGAAGATCCATACCAAGCGCGAATTCGACGAGCCGCGCGCCTCGGTGGTGCTGCGCATGGATTCCTTCGCGAACCGCTATGCGTCGACGATCTGTCCATACGGTTTCGACTTCAACGACAATTCCGATCCGCCGGGCGGCCTGACCGACCGCCTGCTGCAGACCCAGAAAACCTATACCTTCACCTGCTTCTGAGGCGGAGCGGAGGGCGGCTGCCCCCCTGCCCCGCGGACAGGGCCCGCTGCTCAGAGCGTTCTCGTGCTCTTCACCCCAAAATAGCAGATGCCTTCGCCGGGCTTGGCCGTCGTGCTCGGGAAGATGATGTAGCCGTCCTCCGGCGCCGTCACGGCCTCGCCATTGGCGCGGCGCGCGATCACCTGGCCCTTGGCGAGCGCGTCGCCGGTCTTCCAGTCGCCCTCGACCTTGTCGCCCTCGGCTTCGCAGATGATCACCTGCGTGATGTGGATGACGGTTCGGCCCGCGGTGGTCGGTGCCGGGGCATCGATCAGGCCGAGATGGGCGAGCGCGTTCAGGATCGCGGCATAGCCGATCTCGATCGAAGCCGGGTCGTCATGCGAGCCGCATTCGAGCGTCACGCCATAGCCGCCGGCAAAGCGCATATATTCGGTCGTGCCATAGCCCTCGGTGACCGAGAGGCGCGGCAGGTTCAATTCCTCGCGCGCCGCGATCAGCCTGGCGTAATTGTCGAGCCAGCCATGGATCACCACCGGCACGCCGAGGCAGGCGGCAAAGGCGCCTTCGGCCTGCGCCTGGCGGAACGGCTCGAGCTCTCCCCGGTTATCCTCTGGTCCGAAGAAGACGAAGGGCTCGCCCTCGCCCCGGAAGGAATGGACGTCGAGCAGGACCTCATGCTGGCGCAGCAGCGCGCAGATGTGGTTGCCGATCCGGTCCTCGTAATTCGCCGGCAGCGGCTTCTCGCGCATGTCGCGGTTGAGGTTGCGGTCGCCTTCGCGGGTCTTCAGGCGGTAGGCCTTGGGATTGGCGATCGGCAGGAAGGTGACCTCGCCACGGCGAATGACCAGCTTGCCGGAGCGGCACTCCTCGATGACGCGGCGGATGGCGTTGGGGCCGCAGGTCTCGTTGCCATGGACGGCGCCGAGCACGATCAGCTTTGGGCCGGCGTTGAGGCCGGTGAAACGGATGCTCTCGAGCGGCCCGTCATCGAGGCCCGCAGTCGCCTGAGGCGCGGAATGGTTCGGCATGGGTTTCGCCATGGTTCTTATGTCCTTCGGATGATCAACGATGCCGTCGCGGTTGTTTGCATCGGCTTTGTCCCGAAAACCGCAATCCACTTTTCGGGCCGATGCTTTAGGGCCGCTCAGACGAGTTCTGCGGCCCTGATGCAGCGGACCTCATGCCCGCCTCCGATCGGGGCCAGCGGCGGCGTCGGCTGGGCGCGGCAGCCCTCGCGCATCTCCGGGCAGCGCGGGTGGAAGCGGCAGCCGGAGGGCGGCTCCAGCGGGTTCGGTACCTCGCCCGACATTTTTACCGCCAGCCCGTGGTTGAACGGGTCGGGGATCGCGGCGATCAGCGCGCGGGTATAGGGGTGGCGCGGCTCAGTGAAGATCGTGTGCCAGTCGCCGGTCTCGACGATCCGGCCGAGATACATCACCGCGACGCGGTCGCTCATATGCTCGACGACCCCGAGATCATGGCTGATCATGATGTAGGAGAGCGAGAGCGTGTCCTTGAGCTCGAGCAGCAGGTTGATGATCTGCGCCCGGATCGAGACGTCGAGCGCCGAAACCGGTTCGTCCAGCACCACGATCTTCGGCTTCAGGATCAGCGCACGCGCGATGCCGATGCGCTGGCGCTGGCCGCCGGAGAATTCATGCGGATAGCGCTCGGCCTGCTCCGCCCGCAGGCCGACATGGCGCATGATCTCGGCGATGCGGTCGTCGACCTCGCTCTTCGTCGTCACGCCGTGCATGCGCAGCGGCGTTTCCAGCGTCCGCCGCACCGACTGGCGCGGGTTCAGCGAGGAATACGGGTCCTGGAACACCATCTGCGCGATGCGGGCGCGGGCCTTGCGGTCGACGCCGGGCGCGGCGATATCCTGCCCGTCGAGAATGACGCGGCCACGCGTCGGCGCCTGCAGGCCGAGGATCGAGAGCGCCAGCGTCGATTTTCCGCAGCCGGATTCCCCGACGAGCCCGAGGCACTCGCCCTTGCGCAGCACGAGATCGACACCGTCGACGGCATGGACCGTGCGGCGCTTGCCGCCGAACAGCCCGCCGCCGAGATCGAACTTCACCTCGAGGTCCTCGACCTTGAGGATGGTCTGGTCGCCCGTGTCACTCATGATGATGGCACCTCACCAGGCCGTCATGCGGCAGCGGCGTCTCTCCGGGATCCTGCGCCACGCAGATCTCGGTCCTGGCATAGCAGCGCGGATTGAAGCGGCACCCGTCCGGGAAAGCCGTCACCGCCGGCACGACGCCGGTGATCTCCTTGAGCTTGTGGCGGCCATGGCGGGCGCGCGCGCCCAGCAGCGGCAAGGAGGCGACGAGGCCCTTGGTATAGGGGTGGCTCGGCGTGCGAAAAACCTCCTGCGCCGGGCGCTGCTCGACCAGGCGGCCGGCATACATCACGCCGACGCGGGCGCACATATTGGCGATCAGGCCGAGATCATGGCTGATCATCAGCACCGCCGTGCCCTGCGCCGCCGAGAGATCGCGGATCAGGTCGAGGATCTCGGCCTGGACGGTGACGTCGAGCGCCGTCGTCGGCTCGTCGGCCAGGAGCAGGTCCGGCCGGCAAGCGAGCGCGATCGCGATCATCACGCGCTGGCGCATGCCGCCCGAGAGCTGGTGCGGGAAATCCTTGACGCGCCGGTCCGGCGCCGGGACGCGGACATTGGCGAGCGCCTCGACAGCCTTGCGCTCGGCCTCGTGCCAGGTCGCGCCCTTGTGCAGCACGAACATCTCGGCGATCTGGCGCCCGACCGGCGAGAGCGGGTTCAGCGCCGTCATCGGTTCCTGGAAGATCATCGAGATGGCGTTGCCGCGCAGCTTGCGCATTTCATTGGCCGAGAGGTTCTGGATCTCGCGGCCCTTGAAGCGGATCTTGCCGCCGCCGATGGCCAGCGGATGCCTGAGCAGGCCGATCAGCGAGAGCGCGGTGATGCTCTTGCCGCAGCCGGATTCGCCGACGAGGCCGAGCGTCTCGCCGCGGCCGATGGTGAAGGAGACATCCTTCACCGCCGGAAAGCGCCTGGTGCCGACGATCAGGTCGAGCCGCAGGTTCTCGACTTCGAGAAGCGCCTCGCCACTCATGCCCGTCCCATTCATGCGCGTCGCGCCCGTGACTGCGGATCGAGGATGTCGCGCAAGCCGTCACCGAGCAGGTTCAGCCCGAGCACGGTGACGAAGATCGCCAAGCCCGGGAAGACCGAGATCCAGGGCGCGGTGGTGATCTGGTCGCGGGCATCCGACAGCATGCTGCCCCAGCTCGGGAAGGGCGGACGGATGCCGAGCCCGAGGAAGGAGAGCGACGCTTCCGCCAGGACCGCGCCGCCCATGCCAAGCGTGCCGATGACGATGATCGGCCCCAGGATATTCGGCAGGATCTGCGTCACCATGATGCGGATATCGCTGTAGCCCAGCACCTTGGCCGCCTGGACATAGCCCTGGTTCTTGAGCGAGAGCGTCGAGGCGCGCGAGAGCCGGCAGGTATAGGACCAGTTGGTCAGGCCGAGCGCGATCAGGAGGCTGGTCAGGCCCGGGGTCAGGATCGCCATGATCGCCAGCGCGAAGATCAGCGAGGGGATCGCCAGCATCATGTTGGTCAGGCCGCTGACGAGATCGTCCCACCAGCCGCCCCAGTAGCCGGCCGACAGGCCAAGCGCGACGCCGATCACCGTGTTGATCAACTGCGAGACGATGCCGACCGTCAGCGAGATGCGCGCGCCGTGCAGCACGCGGCTGTAGATGTCGCGCCCCTGCGCATCGGTGCCGAACCAGAATTCGCTGCCGGGCGGGATCTCGGCATTCATCAGGTTGGCGTCCATGACCGGGTCGGTATGGGCGAGGAACGGGGCGAAGGTACCGGCGACGACGACGGCCGCGAACAGCACGCCCCCCAACACGAGATTGGCTCTGAATTTCATCGGCACCCTCAGGTGTATCTGATGCGGGGGTCGATGATCGCGGCGAGAACGTCCACGAGCATGTTGACCAGCAGGAAGAAGAGCACGATCACCAGGATGCAGCCCTGCACCACGGGGATATCGCGCAGCGAGACGCTGTCGACGAGCAGCGAGCCGAGACCCGGCCAGGCGAAGAGCTTTTCGACCACGACGGCCTGGCCGATCACCGAGCCGAATTGCAGGCCGACCGTGGTGAGCACGATGACGAGCGCATTGCGCGCCAGGTGCCATTGCACGACGCGGCGCTCGCTCATGCCCTTGGAACGGGCGGTGCGGACGAAATCGGCGTTCATGATCTCAAGCACGGAGGCGCGCGTGGTGCGCGCCAGCAGGGCGAGCGGCGCGACGCCGAGCGCGATCGAGGGCAGGATCAGGTTCTTCAGCGAACCGTCGCCATAGCCGAAGCTCGGCAGCCAGCCCAAGGTCAGCGCGAAGAGATACATCAGCATCAGGCCGAGCCAGAACTTTGGCAGGGAGAGGCCGGAGACGGCGGCGACCATCGAGACCATGTCGATCCAGCTGCCAGGCCGCAATGCCGCCAGGAAGCCCAAGGGGACGCCGATCGCGATCGCAAACAGCATCGAGGCGAAGGCGAGCTGCAAGGTCGGCCAGAGACGTTCGGCAATCAGGTGCCAGACCGGCTGGCGGGTGCGGAACGAGGTGCCGAGATCGAGCGTCACCAATTGCCCGATATATTTCACGAACCGGGTCGCGACGGGCTGGTCGAGCCCGAATTGCTGGTTCATGCGGGCGACGGCTTCCGCGTCCATGACGGTGCGCCCGTCAGCCATCTGGCTGGAGGCGAAGCTGCCAGGAATGACGCTGAACAGCAGGAAGATCAGCGCCGCGACAGCGAGCAGAATCGGGATCGCCTGCAGCAGGCGCCGAAAGACATAAGACAGCATGCAGAACTCCTGGCCACGAACCCTTGGCCGCGAACTCTTGGCCGCGAACTCTTGGCCGCGAACGCCCGGCAGCGAAGGCCGCCGGGCGCCGGGGTTTTAGAGATTACTTCGCGGCCGGGGACGACGCGTCGACCCAGAGATCCTCGTAGTACTGCAGGGCGAGTTCCGTCGCGTTGGGCTGCAAGCCCTTCAGCCAGGGCTGATAGGCCATGACTGCCTTGTTGTAGTTGAAGAACCAGACCGGGGCGTCTTCATAGACGATGCCGTTGGCCTTCTTCAGCAGGTCGATGCGCTTGGCCGCATCGTCCGTCGCGGCGGCTTCGTCGATCAGCTTGTCGACGGCCGGGTTCTTGTAGGTGGTGTAGTTGCAGGCGCTCTGCGGGGTCGCGGAGTAGAAGCACTTCATCTGCGTCAGCGGATCGGGACCAGAGGTGTTCGACCAGATATAGGCCTGGAAATCACCCTTCGAGACGATGCCGCCGAGCGCCGAGCCTTCGACCGGCTTGATCTTCACCTTGACGCCGACCTTGGCCAGCATCGGGATCACGGCCTCGACGATCGGAACGCCCCAGCTCTCGTTCGGGGAAGCGGTCCATTCGAACTCGAAGCCATCGGGATAGCCGGCCTCGGTCAGGAGCTTCTTCGCCTTCTCCGGATTGAAGTCGTAGGGCTTCATGTCCTTGTCATAGGCCGGCGAGGAGAGCGGCAGCCAGCCGGTGGCGCGATAGGCCTTGTCGCGGACGAGGCGCTTGATGATCAGGTCGCTGTCGATCGCGTGATTGATCGCCTGGCGCACCCGCTTGTCGGAGAAGGGCTTGAAGTTCGGGTTCATGCCCATGTTGCGGGTGAAGACTTCCGCGACTTCGAGAATGCCCTTCTTCAGGTTCGGATCGGCCTGGTAGGCGACATATTGCGTCGGTCCCAGGATCGAGACGTCGATCTCCTTGTTGCGGAAGGCGATGTCGCGGGCAGCCGCCTCACCCATCGGCGAGATCACGACCTTGTCGGCATAGGGCTTGCCGGCCTGGTAGAACTTCTCCCAGCGCTCCAGCACCATGCGCGAGCCCGGAACATGCTCGACGAACTTGAACGGACCCAGACCGATCGGCTTGTTGAAGAAATCGGGTTCCTGCGCTTCCTTGGCCGGGAAGATCGAGGTGATCGCGGTGCGGAACAGGAAGCCGGGATCGGCCTTCTCGATCAGCGTGATCTCGAGGGTGAAATCATCGATCTTCTTCAGGCCGGAGATTTCCTTGGCCTCGCCCTTCTGGAATTCCTGGGCGCCCTTGACGCGCCGGACAAAGGCCGCGCCGGGATAGTTCTTCGTGGGATCCATCAGCCGGGTGTAGGTCCAGATGATGTCGTCAGCCGTCATCTTGCGGCCGTTATGGAAAAGCGCGTCGTCGCGCAGCTTGAAGGTGTGGACCGTGCCATCGGCGGAGGCGGTCACGCTCTTGGCGAGCTCCAGCACCGGCTTGTTGTTGGTCGAGTCCCACTTGTAGAGCGCGCGGTGCAGCGCGTTACCATAGATCTCGTCCTGGATCTGGTTCGAGACATGGCTGTCATTGCTGACGAAGGATGCGGCATAGGGCGCCGTGAAGCGGATCGTGCCGCCGCGGCGCGGTTCCTGCGCCTGGGCCGAGAACGCCATCGTCAGCGTCAGGGCAGTGGTCAAAGCCAGTCGTTTCAACACGTCAAATCCTCCCAAATTTCCCGTTGATCTTTTTGGTGGCGCCCCCCTTTTCAAGGGCGGCGCCGGTCAGTCCCGTACGGAACCTTACTTGGTTTTTCCGGTCTGTCTCCGTCGTCTAGCCGGCTGTCCCCGAGCAATTATCCGGTCAGGCATTCTGCGCGGCGCGGTCGAACACGACCTTGCCGTTCAGGATGGTGAGATCGCAGCGCGTGTCCTTCAGGATCTCTTCGGGCGCTGCGGTCAAAAGGTTGCGTGAGAACACGGCAACGTCGGCGAGATAGCCCGGCACGAGCCGGCCCTTCAYGGCCTCCTGCTTCTGCGAGAAGGCGCCGAATTCGGTATAGGCCTGCAGCGCCTCGTCGATCGAGACGCACTGGGCCTCATCCATCACCGTGCCGCGCCAGGTCTTGCGGGTCAGCATGGTGTAGAAGTTCGGGAACGGATTGGGGTCGCAGACCGGTGCGTCGCTGCCCGTCGCCGGCTTCAGGCCGAGATCGAACCAGGTCCGCAAGGGGTAGCTCGACAGCGCCCGCTCCCGCCCGAGCACCTTCACATAGGCATCGCCGAAATCGTAGATGAAGACCTGCTGCGGGCAGGGATAGATGCCGGCCGCGACCATGCGTTCATGCTGCTCGGGCGTCGAGAAGCCGCAATGCTCGATGCGGTGGCGGCGGTCCGGATCGGGATGGGCGGCGAGCGCCTTCTCATAGGCCGTGATCAGCTGCTCGATCGCGGCATCGCCAATGGCGTGGCAGGCGAGCTGATAGCCCTTCACATGGGCGTCCATGACCTGGCGCTCGACATCCGCGTTCGAGCACATCTGCACGCCGGTGGTCTTGTCCTCGCCGAGATAGGGCGCGTTCATCCAGGCGGTGCGCCCGCCGGCCGAGCCGTCGAGGAAGAGCTTGACCGCGCCGACCATCAGCATGTCGTCGCCGGTGCCGGAGATCAGCCCGGCCTCGTAGCATTGCGGCACGACCGAGCGGCCTTCGTCGCCGAGCAGGGTCAGCCAGGTCCGCACCGGCAGGCGGCCGTCGCGCTTGGCGCGGTGATAGGCCGAGATCTCGCCGAAGGCGCCGCGCTGGCCGACCGCCGCATCCATGCAGCTGGTGATGCCGAGCGAGAGCAGGTAATTGCCGCCGCGTTCGATGCCGGTGACGAGGTCTTCCTCGGTCGGGCGCGGGATCGCGGCCCAGACCGGCGCGCGGGCGTTTTCCGCCAGCATGCCGGTGAGCCGACCGTTCTGCTGTTCGATCAGGCCGCCGGGCGGGGTCGGCGAGGCCTCGTCGATGCCCGCGAGCTCCAGCGCCATCGAATTGCAGATCGAGACATGGCCGCAGGTCCGGATCAGCATGACCGGATTGTTCGGCGCGGCGCGGTCGAGTTCCTCGCGATAGGGATGCCGGCCGGTATCGAGCTTGGTCTGGTCGTAGCCGCGCGACAGGATCCAGTCGCCGGGCTTGGTGCCGGCGGCACGCTTTGCGATGGCATCGAGCAGGGAGGCGAGATCGGGCGCGACCGCCGGGCGGGCGTCGACCCAGTCCATGGTCATGCCGAGCGAGACGAGGTGCAGGTGGGAATCGTTCAGGCCGGGCGTGGCGAGCCGGCCCTCGAGATCGATCACCTTGGTCCCGGGGCCGATCAGGGCGGCGATCTCGGCATCGCTGCCGGTGGCGAGCACCCTGCCCTGCCAGATCGCCAGGGCCTCGACGACCCCGTCCTCGCGGCCGCACCAGATCGGGCCGTTCCTGAGGACGAGATCGGCCTGCGGCCGGGCGCGGTGAGCCGGGGTTTGAGCGGAGAGCGTCATGGAAACTCCGAATTCATGTCAGGGCTTTAGTCCGAACGTCACGCCGGAGGCCAAAGCCCCCGGCTCGATCATCGGACCGGATTTCCTATTCGGTTCGATGATCTAACCTTCTGTGTTCGCATCGGTTTTCCCGAAAACCGCAATCCACTTTTCGGGCCGATGCTTTAGGCGCTAGATGTCGTCGAGCGGGAAGATCGGCCGGCGAACGCTCTTGTAGGGGCGCTCCTTGAAATTGCGCGTCGCCAGCGCGCCGGTATCGACCTCGACCACTTCGCGGGCGATCGGCTCGAAGGCGGCCCGGAAATGCTGCATCGACTTGACGATCACCGTCGATTTCCGCGTCGGGTCGACGCCGAGCGAGGTGAACTGCGCGAGGTCGGTCGCCTGGCCGTTATGGGTGATGATGACGAGCTCGACGCCGCCGATGCGCAGCATGACGCTGAGCCCGTAGCTGCGCCAGGCACCGCCGCCCATCGGGCCATAAGCGATGAAATGGCCGTCGGTGATCGAGACGACCCGGCCGGTGACCTCGAGCGGGCCGCCGCCCATGTTCGGATCGACCTTGCCGCCGAGCATCAGCGTCACGGTGTTGCCGACGCCGGCAGCCTGCGCCTGCAGCGCAGCCTCGCCGTCGCAGATCGCGTGGAAAGCGACATTCTCCAGGCCGGTGGCCAGGACCGCGCGCAGCAGGTTCGTGGCGTCGCCATAGGCGCCGGCGCCGGGATTGTCGGAATAATCGGAGATCACCAGCGGCTTGCCGGCCTTACCCTCGCCGTTCTGGCCCTCACCATTCTTCGCCTTCACCATGGCCTCGGCCACGGGCGTGAAATGGATCGAGGAGAAATGCCGCTGCTCCCAGGCATAATCCATCAGCTCTTCGGCGATGGCCTGGGCCTTGTTGCGGTCATTGGCGGTGACGACGACGGAGGGGCCGATATCGTGGACGTCGGCCGAGGAGAAGCCGGCCTGGACGCTGACGACCAGCGCCTCGCCCTTCGCCTCGAGCTCGTCGCCGCGGCGCAGCAGCTCCTTGAACGGGGGCGAGGTCGTGCGCCCGCCATCGAGAGCGTAGAGGATGGGCCGGCGGGCAACGGCGGCGGTCGGCGTGATCTCGCCATCCATCGCCTTCTGCAGCAGCTCGGCCGCCTGCCAGGTCCGCTCATACTGGTCGATATGCGGATAGGTCCGGTAGGAGATCAGCGCATTGGCGCTGTCGGCCATCAGCTGGGTGAGCGTCGCGTGCAGATCGAGCACCGCGACGACCGGAACGGAGGGGCCGACCTTGGCGCGGATGCGGGAGAGCAGCTCGCCCTCACCGTCATCGGAGCTTTCCGTCGCCATGGCGCCGTGGAGATGCAGCAGCACACCGTCGACGCCGGCGCAGGCCGCGACGATCTTGCCTGCGCATAGCTCGAAGGCCGCATCGGTGACGCGGCCTGAAGGGTTGGCATGGGCGACGATGGGGTGGGTCAGGCTCCAGCCGAACTTCTCGGCCGCCTCGAAGGCTGCGCCGAGCGATGTCCGCGTGCCGCTGAAAGCCGGGGGAATCTCGTTGTCGAGATAGAGGCCGGCGTTGCGAAAGACCTCTTCTCCGGTGAGCTGAACACTGAATGTGTTCGTCTCATGCATGAACTCTGCGACCAGARCGCGTCGTGCCATAATCCTCGTGTCCCTCCCGGACCCTTTTCGACTCTTTTTAACGGTCGTTCGGGTCTATGCCAGATGTGTATACAGCATGCGCTCCCTGCGTGGAGCGCCTGCCGTTCGTCGCAAGCGCGGCCTTAGGCCGCGCTGCGTCTGGACGAAATCGCCCAGACGCAGAAAACGTGATCGAACCTCATAGTCATGCGAAAAACCGTTGCCGCTTTTTCGCAGAATGCTCTAGGCCGCGCGGCTGCGCTCGATTTCGCCCTTGCCCGGGGTGCCGTCCTCGGCCCGCGCATAGGCCTTGCCGAAGCGGTTGGCGAGGAAGGAATCGAGCGTGATCTCTTCCTGGCGGACAAATCCCTGCTGCGGCAGCTTGCCCTGCGCCAGCATGTCCAGCACCGCGCAGATGCCCGAAGCGGTGGTGATCTGGATGGCGCTGCGCGTCACGCCGCCGACGGTCGCGCTGTAGACCTTGTTGGCATAGGTCTGCTGCAGCAGGCGGCCATCTTTCATGCCGCTGACGGTGACGAAGATCACCACGACGTCCTGCAGGGTGCTCGGCAGGGCGTTCTCAAAAATGTCCTTCAGCACGTCGCGGCGATCGGCCAGGCGCAGGTCCTGGAGCAGCGCCTTCATGATCGCGCAATGGCCGGGATAGCGAATCGTGCGGTAGTTCAGCGTCCGGACCTTGCCGGCCAGCGTCTCGCAGAGCGTGCCGAGGCCGCCAGAGGTGTTGAACGCCTCATAGGTGACGCCGTCGAGCGAGAATTCCTCGCGCTCTTCCATCGCCGGGACGAGGGTCAACTCGCCGTTGACGACCGCTTCGCAGGGTTCGCAATACTCGTTGATGACCCCGTCCGTGCTCCAGGTCAGGTTGTAGTTGAGCGCGTTGGAGGGGTATTGCGGCAGGGCGCCGACGCGCAGCCTGAGGCTGTCGAGCGTGTCGAAATCACGCGCCAGATCGGCGGCGACGATCGAGATGAAGCCCGGCGCCAGGCCGCATTGCGGAATGAGGGCTGCCTTCGCCGTCTTGGCGAGTTCCTTGACGCGCCTCGTGCTGGCGACATCCTCGGTCAGGTCGAGATAATGGACGCCAAGCGGGGCCGCGACTTCGGCGATCCGCGTCGTCAGATCGAAGGGGGCTGCGCTCAGCACGGCGAAACGGCCTTCGAGCAGGGCGGTCAGCGCCTCCTTGTCGGCGATATCGACCTTGCGGGTCGAAACCGTGGCGCTGGTGCGGATGCCGGCGAGCTGCGCCTCGGAGCGGTCGGCGACCGTGACGCGGTAATCCCCGCTGCTGCCGAGCATGTCGGCGATGGTCTGGCCGATCTTACCCGCGCCAATAACGACGATTTCCTTCATTGTGGCGCTCCGTGCGTTCGTTGATGTCCTATGCTGGCTGACGATTTCGTCGAATAGAAGCGGCCATCACGACGATTCATATGGGATTTTACGGCGATCTGCCGTAAGTACTCAGCATCATGCCGATCGACCGCACAGACAGACAGCTCCTTATCCTGCTGACCGAGAACGCCCGGGCGCCGGTGGCCGAGCTCGGCCGCCAGCTCGGCCTCTCACGCACGACGGTGCAAAGCCGGATCGAACGGCTGGAGCGGCGCGGCGTCATCACCGGCTACACGGCGCGGCTCTCCGACGAGCATGAGCGCGGGCAGGTCAAGGCCCATGTCCTGATCACCGCACTGACCAAGCTCGCTCCCAGGGTCGAGGCGGAACTGCGCCGCATTCCGGAGGTCCGGACCCTTCATTCGGTCAGCGGTCATTTCGACATGATCGCGATCGTGATCGCGCCGTCGATCGGCGAACTCGACGAGCTGATCGACCGGATCGGCGCGCTCGACGGTGTCGAGCGGACGATGTCGYCGATCATTCTCTCGACCCGCGTCGAGCGCTGAGCCCTCGCCTGCTCCCGGCAATCGCGCGCTCGTATCCCGCCACAATCAGGCGTACACTCACGACCAGGGGAAAACTGCGGTGGGAGAAGAAGATGGCAGGTGACGACCGTCGGCCACGCGTCTGGCATGACGTACACAGCGTGCAGGAGGCCCCGCGCGAAAGGCAGAAGGCCAGCGGGCGAATCGCAGCTGAAGAGGCTGCGGCACGCAAGAAGATCGAGGCCTTGCGGGCGCAGCGGCTGGCGAAGGAAGCAACTGAGCCGCCGCCCGAGCCCAAGCCGGCTGCACGCAGCAAGCCGAAGGCGACAGCGCCCTAGGACTGACTCGAACGGCAGCAGGGCCGTCATCCGGACGCCCGGGAGTTACGAGATTCGGCCCCGGATCCATCGAACGCCGCAGGGCGTTGCGACGGATCCGGGGTCTTTGTTTGTGCCGGAACGGCGCCCCCAATGCAGAGCGCCGATTCGCCGAGGCGTTCAGGCCTGGTCGAGCCAGGCGGTGAGCAGGCCGATATCGGCCTGCGACAGGCCATGGCCCGCCGGTAGGATGCGGTGCTCGACCGTCGCGCCATTGCCCGACAGAGTCGCGGCAAGCCGTGCGGCGTCGGCGGCCGGAATGATCGGGTCCTGCGCTCCCGACAGCATCAGCACGCGTTTGCCGGCGAGATCGGCCTTTGGTGGCTCCCGGAAGGGCGACATCGCCCGCAGCAGCGCCGCCCCGGCCAGCACCTCTGGGCGCAGCAACAGCAGGCTCGCCGCGATATTCGCCCCGTTCGAGAAGCCGACGGCAATCGGCGCGGCAAGATCATAGCGTCGGCGCGCATCCTCGATGAAATCCGCCAGCTCATGGGTGCGGCGGCTCAGATCGGCCTCGTCGAAGACGCCTTCGGCGAGCCTGCGGAAGAAACGGGGCATCGTGCCTTCCAGCACCTGGCCGCGCGGCGAGAGCAAGGCGGCGCCGGGCGCGACCATGCGGCCGAGCGGCAGCAGGTCATGCTCGTTGCCGCCGGTGCCATGGAGCAGCAGCAGGGGCTTGCGGGCGGTATCGCTGCCCGGCTCGAACGCATGGATGAAGGGTGTGGTCGCGACGGCGTCCAGCATGGGTCACTCCTCGATAATGCAGGGGACGGCCCTGCCCCGTCAGCGCGGCGAGGCAGGGCGTCTTGTTTGGTCAGGTGTCGTCAGGCGAGTTCCGGCAGCACGGCCTCGATACGGCTGCGCTGCGCCTCGTATTGYGGCGGCAGCTTCAGCGCCTGGCCGAGGCTCTCGCTCGCCTCGTCGATGCCGAAGCCCGGCGCGTCGGTGGCGATCTCGAACAGGACCCGGCCGGGCTCGCGGAAATAGACAGAGCGGAAATAGTTCCGGTCCCGCTGCTCCGTGGCGCGGATGCCATGGTTCTCCTTTAGGCGGCGCACCATCGCTTCCTGCTCGGCATCACCCGCCGCCCGGAAGGCGATATGGTGCACCGAGCCGGCCCCCTGGCGTGCCGGCAGGAAGCCGCCGGCGGTGCGCAGATCGACAATCCCGCCGCATGCCGCGCCCTCAGTCCGGAAGCGGGTCACGCTGCCTTCCCTCGCGATCTCGGCAAAGCCGAAGATGTCACTGAGGATCGCACCGGTCGGCGCCGCATCCTCGAGCAGCAGGCTGACGGAGTGGAAGCCGCGGATCGCATGCTCGGCCGGAATCGCGCCGCCCGTCCAGGCCGGCTCGGCGGCAATGCCGGGCAGGCCGATCAGGGCAAGCCGCATCCCGTCCGGATCCCGGAAGGGCAGCACGGTGTCGCCGAAGCGCTTCTGCGGCGCCTCATGGGCGACGCCAAGCTCGACGAAGCGATGCGTCCAGTAGCCGATTGCCCCCTCCGGCACGCGGAAGGCGGTTTCCTGGGTCTCGCCGACGCCGAGCCGGCCCGGAGCGGCGTGCTCCCAGGGGAAGAAGGTCAGGATCGTGCCGGGCGAGCCGCCCTCGTCGCCGTAATAGAGATGATAGCTGCTCGGATCGTCGAAATTGACGGTCTTCTTGACCAGGCGCAGCCCCAGCACGCGACCGTAGAAATCAAGATTGCGGCGCGCGGGGCCGGAAATGGCGGTGACGTGGTGGATGCCGTTGATCTGCATGGCCTGTCCTCCGAAAGGGCTTGAGGCGGGGCGCCTCGTTCCGGCCAAAGATCGGAGTGCGGCAGGCAAAGCACCAGCCCGGTATCATTGCACGGAAGCAATGAAAGTCTTGGCATCTAACAATTTGCATTGCGCCGGAGAGAGGGCATTTTCAGTGCCGAGACCAACCCGGTCCCCTGCTTCTGGAGATGCAATCATGATCGACAATCGCCTCGCCCCTTACGGCGCCCTCGGCCTGCGTGTCGCGCTCGGCCTGATGTTCATCGCCCATGCCTATCTCAAGCTCGCCGTGTTCACTCCCGCAGGCTTCGCCGGCTTTCTGGGCCAGGTCGGCTTGCCCGGCTTCCTCGCCTGGCCGATCATCCTGGCCGAGTTCATTGGCGGCGTCGCCATCCTGACCGGCTTCTACGGCCGTCTCGTCTCGCTGGCACTGCTGCCGGTCCTGCTGGGTGCCCTGATGGTGCATGCTCCGAATGGCTGGCTCTTCACCGCGGCCAATGGCGGCTGGGAATATCCCGCCTTCCTGGCGCTGACGGCGCTGGCCCACGGCCTGATCGGCGACGGCGCCCTGGCCCTGCGCCCTGTGCGCTTCAGCCCCCGCGCTGCGGTCGCCACCGCCTGAGCGCAGTCGACTATCGGTGAGCGCGGCCCAAGGGCCCGCGCCACGTCTTCCCGATCGCCGCCGCATGGCTTACAGCATCCGACCGGGCATCCGGCCGGATGCTGTAGCGCATTGTTCTTGCATCGGCTTCTTCCGAAAACCGGTATCCAATTCCCGGGCCGATGCTCTGGCGCCATGACGGCGGCGGACGCATGAAAGGACGAAAAGCGGATGAGCGGCACGAGCAAGACCCTCGCCTGGGACGATTTCCGGCTGATCAAGGCGATCGCCGAAGCCCGCGCCCTGCCGGCCGCCGCCAGCCTGATCGGCCTGAACCATTCCACGGTGTTTCGCCGCCTCGGCCAGATCGAGGACGGGCTCGGCCTGAAACTGTTCGAGCGGCACCGCAGCGGCTATGTGCCGACGCCCGCCGGCGAGGAAATGGTGCAGCTCGCCGGGCGGCTGGACGAGGACATTACCGCCTTCACCCGCAAGCTCGCCGGGCAGGAAATCCAGCCCGCCGGCGAATTGCGCGTCACCACCAACGACACCCTGCTGGTCGACCTGCTGACCCCGGTCTTCGCGGCCTTCCTGCAGCAATGTCCCGAGATCCGCCTCGACATCCTGCTCAGCAACCAGGCGCTCAACCTTTCCAAGCGCGACGCCGATGTCGCGATYAGGGCGACCGATAATCCGCCCGAGACCCTGGTCGGCCGGCGCGGCGCCCGCATCGCCTGGGCGCTCTACGGGCTGGCGAGCCGCTTCCCGCCCGATGCCGATACCAGCATGGAGACGCTCCGGGACCAGAACTGGATTTCGCTCGGCGACCAGTTCGCCTGGCTGAAGGCCGTCCGCTTCCTGCAGGATTACGTGCCGCCGGAGCGCATCGTCTACAAGGTCAACACGGTGCTCGGCCTGGCCGAGGCCGTCGAGGCGGGCATCGGCATYGGCTTCCTGCCCTGCTTCATTGCAGACACCAAGCCGGCCCTCGTCCGCCTGGCGGCGCCCGATCCCGAATTCGCGGCCGATCTCTGGCTCTTGACCCATCCCGATCTCAGGCACTCGCCGCGCGTGCGGCTGTTCCTCGATTTCATGGCGGCCGAGATCGGCCGGATGAAGCCGCTGATCGAAGGCGAGCGGGCCGTCGCGGCGCGCGGCGGCTGAGCCGCGTTCAGGAGCACAGTCGGGTTCCCTTACGGCGCAGCCGGCGCTAGGCTCTCGTCATGGAGATGCTTATCCCCCTCGCGATCGGGCTCAGCCTGATCTGGCTGATCGGCCGCGGCGCGCCCTGGAACGCCAAGCTGATCACATTGGCGATCACGCTCGCCGTGGTCCTGCTGATCGTGCTGCTCGAAAGAAGCGGCAACTGGCCTGACGCCTTCCGCAGATGACACCGGTCAGACGGTGACGCTGGCCAGAACGTGACGCTGGTCAGGAGACCAGCTTAAGCCCGACGATCCCCGCCACGATGAGCGAGATGCAGGCAAGCCGCAGGGCGCCTGCCGGCTCGCCGAGCAGCACGATGCCGAGCGCCGCCGTCCCGATCGTGCCGATGCCCGTCCAGACCGCATAGGCTGTGCCTACCGGCAGCGTCTTCAGCGCCAGACCGAGCAGGCCGAGGCTGACGACCATGCTGGCGAGCGTCAGCAGGGTCGGGACGAGGCGGGTGAAGCCTTGCGTGTATTTGAGGCCGATCGCCCAGCCGACCTCGAACAGGCCTGCGACGAAGAGATAGAGCCAGGCCATGGCAGCGCGCTCCGCATGAGAAGGGGCCAGTCGAAACAAGGCGAGGTCGTCCACGCCCCGGGACGCGGCAGGAGACGCCGCCCTTAGCCCAAACTAGGCCGCGCCTCTGCCGGTTGGGAAGGAGCGCGCCACCGCTGACCTCTGCATGGCTCTCATGGCCAGCTCCTTCGCGGGAGCCCGACCGACATACCCCTACGTTAGTCTTGTGCATAAGGCTCGTGCCGCCCCCAGGAGTTCCGCCTGCGGCATGGCGCCCCGTTCGGGCGCTGACTACGGGCATTGCACCGGCATTGCCGGTGGGGGCAACAAGGGGCCAAGCAAAGATGAATCTGGGGAAATGGGTGGGCTTGATTGCGGTCGCCGCGGCGTTGGGCGGCTGCGCCACCGTCACACGGGGTACGACAAGCCAGGTTACGATCGACAGCATTCCGCCGGGCGCAGACGCACGCACCTCGACCGGGCATAGCTGCCCATCGACGCCCTGCACGATCGAGGTCAGCCGCAAGTCGGAGTTCACGGTCAGCTACAGCAAGCGCGGCTTCCACGACGCCCAGATTCCGGTCGCGACCCGGGTCGCCGGGGCCGGGGCCGCCGGTTTCGCTGGAAACGTCATCGTCGGAGGCATCGTCGGAATGGGCGTCGACGCCGCGACGGGCTCGACGCTGGAGCACTATCCCAATCCCGTCGTCGCCACGCTGGTGCCGACCTCGAGGATCGAAAGCCGCACGCGCAGCTCGCGCTTCAGCCGCCGCCTGCGCGCGGCACGGGCCACGCCGGTTTCCTGATCTCTGGGAAGACAGCCAATCGCGATGCGGGCCTCTCAGCCCGCGTCGCCGCCGAGCTCCGGCTGCAGCACGCCGCGCAGGACGCGCTGGCATTCCGTCATTTCGACGAGCGCGGCTCTCAGCAGGACAAGATCCTCGCCGAACTCGGCCCGGTGATCGGGCTCCTCCGGCTGCGCCGGCTCCATATCGAGCTGCCAGGGCAATTCATCGTCGGAGCCTTCCGGTGCGTTCGCCGGCGCGGGCCGACGCGGCGCCGGCACGGGTGCGGCAACCGCGGCGGGAGCCTGCCCGCCGATCGGCCCGCCCCGGCCAATGGCCTGGACATGGCGCGGCCCCTGATCCTTCAGGATCCGCTGCAAGCCCTTGATGGTATAGCCCTCGCCGTAAAGCAGCCGGCGAATGCCCTTCAGGAGGGCGACATCGTCCGGCCGGTAATAGCGCCGGCCGCCACCGCGCTTGAGTGGCTTGATCTGGGTAAAGCGCGTTTCCCAGAAACGCAGGACATGCTGGGGGATGTCGAGGTCGTCTGCGACCTCGCTGATTGTCCGGAAGGCATCTGGGCTCTTGGTGTCCAATTCGGCCTCTACGTTGCCGGTGTGGAACTCCAGACTCACTCCTCGTCGCCCTCGCCCGCCTGCCCGTTGATGCGCGCCTTCATCACATTCGAAGGCTTGAACACCATCACGCGACGCGGCTCGATGGGGACCTCAACGCCCGTTTTCGGATTACGCCCGATTCGCTCGCCTTTGTCTCGCACGACGAACGAGCCAAAGGACGATAATTTCACATTCTCGCC
This sequence comes from Allobosea sp. 01N443, assembly GCF_056399325.1. Classification (NCBI taxonomy): domain Bacteria; kingdom Pseudomonadati; phylum Pseudomonadota; class Alphaproteobacteria; order Hyphomicrobiales; family Alloboseaceae; genus Allobosea; species Allobosea sp. 01N443. The sequence continues at coordinate 16,725 of NZ_JBFTRC010000016.1, read as the reverse complement.
GCGCGCGACCGCATCGCAGATCTCGTCGAGCACCGCTTCGACAAGTTTCGACGACTCTGTCCGCGACAGACCGATCTTCTGATACACAGCCTCGCACAAATCGGCGCGAGTGACCGTTTGCCCCGCCATTCATAGCCTCCAAGGCGTTCATGGGCCGGTGACCTCGTCACCAGCCTTGCGCCATTACGGACGCCGGACGCTATGCGTCCCGGACGGTCCGGTCAATCCTCGAGCGCCGTTTAGTAGCGCCCTCGGTCGAAATGGCAAAAAAAGGGAAGAGAAACTGTCCTAAGTGCCAGCGTTCTCAGCTGAAATGCTCACCAGCGGATCAAGGCCGACCCCCAGGTGAAGCCGCCGCCCATCGCCTCGATCAGGACGAGCTGGCCGGGCTGGATTCGCCCGTCGTGATGGGCCTCCGCCAGAGCCAGCGGAATCGAGGCGGCCGAGGTGTTGCCGTGCCTGTCGACGGTCACCACGACGCGGTCATGCGCGATGCCGAGCTTGTCGGCGGTGGCATCGATGATGCGCCGGTTGGCCTGGTGCGGCACGAACCAGTCGATGTCGTTGCCGCTGAGCCCGGTCGCGGCGAAGGTGTGGCGGACGGTATCGGCGAGGTTCTGCACCGCATGGCGGAAGACCTCCTTGCCCTCCATGCGCAGGAAACCGACCGTCTTGGTCGAGCCTGCGCCGCCATCGACATAGAGCTTGTTCTTGTAGCGCCCGTCGGAGCGGATATGCGTTGTCAGRACACCGCGGTCGGCCAGCGTGCCCTCCCCCTGCTCCGCCTTGAGCACGACGGCACCGGCGCCATCGCCGAACAGGACGCAGGTGGTGCGGTCTTCCCAGTCGAGAATCCGGGAGAAGGTCTCGGCGCCGATCACGAGCGCGGCGCGGGCACTGCCCGTCTTGATGAAATTATCCGCGGTCGCGAGGCCGAAGACGAAGCCGGAGCAGACCGCCTGCAGGTCGAAGGCCGCGCCTTCGGTGATGCCCAGCGCCGCCTGGATCTGGGTCGCGGTTGCCGGAAAGGTATGGTCCGGCGTCGCGGTCGCGACGATGATCAGGTCGATCTCGGAGGCATCCATGCCGGCATCGGCCAGGGCCGCCTGCGCCGCCCTGAGGCCGACGACCGAGGTCGGCTCGTCATCGGCCGCAATATGGCGCTGGCGGATACCGGTGCGCTGGACGATCCACTCGTCGGTCGTGTCGACGCGCTCGGCAAGCTCGGCATTGGTGACGATGCGCTCCGGCAGATAGGAGCCGCATCCGCAAACCACAGATCGCAGAATGGACAAGTCAGAGATCCCTATTCGACGGCAGCGGCCTGAGGCGCCGTCTCCGGCTGCACCGAGGCAGCCACCATCTCGCGCAGCTTGGCCATCAGGTCATCGCGCGCCATCTCATAAGCCAGTTCGGTCGCGCTGGCGAAACCGATCGCGTCCGTCCCGCCATGGCTCTTGATGACGATGCCTTCGAGCCCGAGGAAGACGCCGCCATTGACCTTGCGCGGATCCATCTTGTCCTTCAACGCGGCAAATGCGCCACGTGCGAAGAGATAGCCGATCTTGGCCATCAGCGACCGGCTCATCGCGGCGCGCAGATACTCGCCGATCTGCCGGGCGGTGCCCTCGGCCGTCTTCAGGGCGATGTTGCCGGTGAAGCCCTCGGTCACCACGACGTCGACCGTGCCCTTGCCGAGGTCGTCGCCCTCGACGAAGCCGCGATAGTCGAGATGCGGCAGGTTGCCCTCGCGCAGGATGCGACCGGCCTCCTTGACGGCCTCGACGCCCTTGATCTCCTCGACTCCGACATTGAGCAGGCCGACGGTCGGCCGGTCGAGATCGAAGACGACGCGGGCCATGGCCGCGCCCATCACCGCGAGATCGACGAGATGGCGCGCATCGGCGCCGATCGTCGCGCCGACATCGAGCACCACGCTCTCGCCGCGCACCGTCGGCCAGAGCGCCGCGATCGCCGGGCGGTCGACCTGCGGCATCGACTTCAGGCAGAATTTCGACATCGCCATCAGCGCGCCGGTATTGCCGGCCGAGACCGTGACATCGGCCTCTCCGGTCTTGGTCGCGTCGATGGCACGCCACATCGAGGACTTGTAACGGCCATAGCGCAGGGCCTGGCTCGGCTTGTCGTCCATCTTCACCGACACTTCGGTGTGGTGGAAGGTCGTCACCGCCTTGAGCTTCGGGTGGGCCTCCAGAAGCGGCAGGACCTGGGCCTGATCGCCGAAGATGACGAAGCGCGCGTCGGGCCGCCGCTCGAKGGTCAGCGCCGCGCCTGGCACGACGACGGCAGGGCCATGGTCCCCGCCCATCGCATCGAGCGCGATTGTAACTGGTCGTTTCATTGGGTGCTGATTGTTCCCGAGGGGCTCGGCCGCTGTGGCGCAAAATAGGGCGGCGGCGGASAATAGCGACTTGGCGAGCCGCCGCAAGCCACTGCGCGTGCCGGTAAAGCCGTCATTCGCCGCGTTTCAGTTTGGCCAGGGCCGCAAAGGGCGATGCAAGCGCCGGGTCGTCGACCTGCGCTTCGAAATTCACTCCGGGCTTGCGCGGATAGGGATCGAGCCCGAGCGCCAGGAACTCGAGGGTGATCGCGCCAAGGTCGATCATGCCGTCGATGATCGGCTCCGGCGGGTCCTCCTCGTTGAGCATGACCTCGATGTCGATCTCGCCCTTCTTCTCGTCCTCCTCCTCGCGGCGGGCGGCGGCGAGAACCTCGGCCTCCGGCGCGAAATCGAGTTTCACGGGCAGCTTGATGCTGACCGGGAAGGCCTCGAGCGTGATGATGCAGGTCTGATGCAGCTGCGCCGCGATCTCGCCCTCCAGCTTCACGCGCTCGCCATTGCGGGCGAGTTCATAGCGCGCCTCGAGCGCTTCGATCGAAGGCAGGTCGAGCGCACGGGCGAGCCCGACGAGCGCAGAGCCCTCGGGCCTGACCACGATATGGGTGCCACGCGGCTTGATCGTCTCGACGCGGACGGGCTGGCTCAGCGGCAAGGCACGAGCGGAATCAGACACTGGGGGTACTTTCGTGAACCGGGAATGCAGGAAAGAGAGTCTCCTGCCCCAAAATTGCGTCAAGATCGAGCTGCGACAGACGTTCCAGCGCCTGGCCGACATAATCGGCCAGGGCTGTCGCCCCCTCGCCCGGGCTGACATTGCGGCGCAAGGCCTCGGCCAGCGCGCCCGGCTCAGGCGCAGCGAGCGCACTCTCATAGGCCTTGATGCGGCCGTAGAAGCTCTGCCCGATCTTCTTCATGCGCTTGGGCACGGCGATGTCGCTGATCCCGCCCTGGCGGAAGCCGAGCTCAAGATAGGCGAAGCAGGCATCGACGAAATCCTGCGCCAGATCGCTGGCCGGCGCCGGAAGTTCGCGCAGGCGCCGCAGAATCAGGAAGGCATGCAGCGTCAGCGATTCGAAGCGCCCTTCGAACGTGTCGGGGATGCCGCCGCCGATATAAAGACCGGGCTGGCGCGACGCGTCAGCCACGCGGGCCAGCAGCGCCTCGACCGGCGCGAGCCTTTTTGCGCGTTTTCCGAACAAGCCGAAGATCACCAGCGCATCTCCGCTCGCCGCCACTGCCTTGCCAAAGCCATTCTCGGGCGTTACGCCAACCTCTACCCGTTTGACAAGCGGCTTCGGATACCTCCTTGCCCACTCTGCTCCTGGATTCTCCCGCATGATCGACATGACCCGCCGCGCGGCCCTCTTCGGCCTTCTCGCGACCTCGTCACTCGCTCTAGCCGGATGCGGAGCAGATCGGGGCGGATTCGTCCTGCCGACATCGGCGGGGCTGAACGAACAATACACCCGCGGCTTCGTCATGGACGAGCGCCTGGTCGCGCAGATCAAGACCGGCATGGACGTGCAGCAGGTGCTGACCATACTGGGCACGCCCTCGACGACCTCGACCGTCGGGAACCGGACCTTCTACTATATCAGCCAGACGGTGCGCCGGCGCTTCCAGTTCCAGGAACCCAGCGTCATCGACCAGAAGGTGCTGGTGATCTATTTCAACAAGTCCTTCAAGGTCGAGCGCATCGCCCAGTACGGCCTCCAGGACGGCGTGATCTTCGACTTCATCAGCCGCACCACCGTCACCGGCGGCGAGGAGCAGAGCTTCCTGCGCAACCTCTTCCGCGGCGTCACCAAGTTCTCGCCGCTCGGCGGCCTGGGCGGGGCCAGCAACTGAGCCGACCCGACCGGAATGACCGAACACGAGAAACCCCTGCGGCCCACGCCGCAGGGGTTTTTCTTTGGGTTGCGGCATTCGCCAGAGCATCGGACCGAAAGGTGGAATCCGGTTTTCGGAAAAATCCGATGCTTGACCAAAGAGCTCGATCGCCGCTCCTGCGTCCGAATGGACGCACGGCGATCTGGGCCGGCTGCGCCAGCTTGCGCTCGGGCAGCGTCATCGCGATCACGCCCAGGATGACCAGGGTGAGCCCCACCCAGGCCGTCGGGCTCAGGCGCTCGCCGAGGAAGACGATGCCGATCGCGACGCCGACCGGCACGCGCAGATAGGACACCGCCGTGGTGCCGACGGGACCAAGCGTCCGGATCAGCCGGAAATAGATGGCGAAGGCGAGCGCGGTCGAGACCGCCGCCAGCGCCAGGAGCGCGATCAGCGAATCCTGCGAAGGGCTCAGCGTCCAGGGCCGGTCGACGACCAGCGCGACCGGCGTGAGCAGGGCTGCCCCGCAGATCAGCGAACCGGCGGCGGGGATGAGCGGATCGAAGCCGGTGAAGTTGCGGCCGAACAGGGCAGCGCAGGCATAGCAGACCGTGGCAAGTACGATGGCGATCTGCGCGGCCAGTTCGCTGCCGAACCCGCCCAGCGTCTGCATGCCGACCACCAGGGTGATGCCAGCAAGCCCGGCTGCGACGCCGAAGGCCTTGCGCAGGTCGACCTCCCGGCTCCGCGTCAGCGCCAGCGTGATCAGGAAGACGAAGACCGGGGTCGTCGCATTCAGGATCGCGGCAAGGCCGGCATCGACGCTGCGCTCGGCCCAGGCGATCAGGGTGAAGGGAACGGCGCTGTTCAGGCAGGCCTGGAACAGGAACTTGCGCCAGCTGTCGAGGTCGCGCGGCAGCCTCAGGCCGCAGCAGCGGATGACCGCCAACAGGATCACGCCTGCGATCAGGGTACGCCCGGCAATCAGGGTCAGCGGCGGAATCGTCTCCACGCCGATCTTGATGAAGGTGTAGGAGCCGCCCCAGAGGGTGGCGAGCAGGACCAGCAGGGCAAGCTCGACGGCGTGCCCGGACTCGACCTCCCCGGACTTGACCTCGGCGGGTGCAGCAGCGGCCTGGATCGTCATGATGGCTCTCCTTCTGTTGGAGAGACCATGCCATCGCGGGCCGCCCGGAGCTTGCAGGAACGCTACGGTCCCGGCCGTAGCTTCAGATCCTGATTCAAGTGGTCGCCATCCTGATTCAAGACGGGCCGCCAAGCCGTTGCAACATCAAGGGAAAGCCCTTGAGCGATCAAAGAAGAACCCCGCGGATTGCTCCGCGGGGCAGTGTCTCCGTGCCGTGCCGACCGGCTCAGGAATGCGCCAGGATCGCCAGCAGCAGCAGCGCGATGATGTTGGTGATCTTGATCGCGGGGTTCACCGCCGGGCCGGCGGTATCCTTGTAGGGGTCGCCGACGGTGTCGCCGGTCACCGAGGCCTTGTGCGCCTCGGAGCCCTTCATGTGGCGCACGCCGTCCTTGTCGACGAAGCCGTCCTCGAAGCTCTTCTTGGCGTTGTCCCAGGCGCCGCCGCCCGAGGTCATCGAGATGGCGACGAAGATGCCGGTGACGATGACGCCCATCAGCATGGCACCGACCGAGGCGAAGGCCTGGTTGCGGCCGGCAATGGCGTTGATGGCGAAGAAGGTGACGATCGGCGCAAGGACCGGCAGCAGCGAGGGCACGATCATCTCCTTGATCGCGGCCTTGGTCAGCATGTCGACGGCGCGGCCGTAATCCGGCCTGTCCGTACCCAGCATGATGCCGGGCTTCTCCTTGAACTGGCGACGCACCTCCTCGACGACGGAGCCGGCGGCGCGGCCGACCGCGGTCATGCCCATGCCGCCGAAGAGGAAGGGGATGAGGCCGCCGAGCAGCAGGCCGACGACGACGAAGGGGTTGGACAGGCTGAAATCGACCGTGACGCCCYTGAAGTACTGGAAGCTGGTCGAGCCCGCCTTGTTGGCCTCGGCGATGAAGAAGTTCAGGTCCGAGGTGTAGGCTGCAAACAGCACCAGGGCGCCGAGACCGGCGGAGCCGATCGCATAGCCCTTGGTGACGGCCTTGGTGGTGTTGCCGACCGCATCGAGCGCATCGGTGGAGTGGCGCACCTCCTTGGGCAGGCCCGCCATCTCGGCGATGCCGCCGGCATTGTCGGTGACCGGGCCGAAGGCATCGAGCGCGACGACGACGCCGGCCAGCGCCAGCATGGCCGTGGTGGCGATTGCGATGCCGAACAGGCCGGCCAGCGTGTAGGAGACGATGATGCCGGCGATGATCACGATGGTCGGCGCCGCGGTCGATTCCAGCGAGACCGCGAGGCCCTGGATGACGTTGGTGCCATGGCCGGTGACCGACGCCTGGGCGATCGAGACCACCGGGCGCTTGCCGGTGCCGGTGTAGTATTCGGTGATGACGACGATGAAGAGCGTCACCGCGAGGCCGACCAGCGCGCAGCCGAACAGGTTGGCGGAGGTGAAGCTGACGCCCTGCCCCGTCGTGAACGCGGTGGAGAAGCTGCCGAACATCAGCCAGTTGACGATGGCGATCGCGCCGACCGACAACACGCCGGCGGCGATGAAGCCCTTGTAGAGCGCGCCCATGATCGACTGGTTGGCGCCGAGCTTGACGAAGAAGGTGCCGATGATCGAGGTTACGATGCAGGCCGCCCCGATCGCCATCGGATAGAGCATCATCGTGCCGAGCACCGGCTGGCCGGCGAAGAAGATCGCCGAGAGCACCATGGTGGCAACCAGCGTCACGGCATAGGTCTCGAACAGGTCGGCGGCCATGCCGGCGCAGTCGCCGACATTGTCACCGACATTGTCGGCGATGGTCGCGGGGTTGCGCGGATCATCCTCGGGAATGCCGGCTTCGACCTTGCCGACGAGATCGGCGCCAACATCCGCGCCCTTGGTGAAGATACCGCCGCCGAGGCGGGCGAAAATCGAGATCAGCGAGGCACCGAAGCCCAGCGCCACGAGCGAGTCGATGACGGTGCGGCTCGATGGGGAGAAGCCGAGGAACGAGGTCAGGACGCCGTAATAGACGGCGACGCCGAGCAGGGCGAGGCCGGCGACCAGCATGCCGGTGACCGCGCCCGCCTTGAAGGCGACATCGAGCCCGTCACCGAGCGACTTCATCGCCGCCTGCGCGGTGCGGACATTGGCACGGACCGAGACGTTCATGCCGATGAAGCCGGCCGCGCCGGAGAGGACGGCGCCGATCAGGAAGCCGATGCCGACCCATTGGCCGAGCAGATAGGTCAGGACCACGAAAAGCACCGCGCCGACCATGGCAATCGTAACGTATTGACGCTTCAGATAGGCCTGCGCGCCCTCGGCAACCGCGCCGGAGATTTCCTGCATGCGCTGGTTGCCGGCGTCGCGCTTCATGACATCGCCATAGGCCCAGATGCCGTAGGCTATCGATAGCGCACTCAAAACTATGATGATGAGCAAGGCTGACATTCGGGATTCCTGACCTCGAGCTTCCGTCCAACGGGGCTTCAGACCCCGAATTCATTCGGTTTCTTGGGTCCGGAGACGAAGAATACGGGTCGAGGGAATCGCGCCCGCGTCGCGCATCGCCAGTACCGGCCAACTTTCTGCCAAGCTTTCGACAGAATCGCAAACGCGGAGGCTGACAATTTTACGCAGATGTCAGGGCGAGCCGGCCCGCTTCGAGGCGCGGCCGGCCGTTCGGGAGGTCTATGCGGGCGTCAGAGCGCCACATCCCGGTTGACGTTCTTGTAAAGCAGATAGGCCGCATCGGCAAAGCCGGTCGGGTAGAATTGCTGCGGGCAGTAGCCGCCCATCCAGATGAAATCGCCGGCCCAGATCTCGTGCCATTCGGTGCCGAGGAAATAGAGCCCCTGCCCTTCCAGCATATAGAGCCCGTGCTCCATGACATGGGTCTCGACATCGGGGAAATGCGCGCCGGGCTTGAACCACATCAGGTTCATCTCGAAATCGAAGCGCATGTCGCCCCAGGGCAGCAGGAACTGGAAGCCGCGCCCTTCCGCCCCGGTATGGTTGGTGACCGGGATCTCGTCGCGATGCGACAGGATCGGCTCGGGCGCTGGCAGGCCGATCGCCTCGAAGCGCTTGCGCAGCCCGAGCACGCGCAAGGGCTCGAAACCGGTATTGCTCAGCGTGAAGGCGGTGCCAGGCGGGACATAGGCGAAGTGGCCCGGCCGCAGGTCAAGCGCCGGAGCATCCGCCATGACGAACCGGCCCTGGCCGGAGAGCACATAATAGAAATGCTGGATGCCCTCCTCGCGAAAGGCCTCGGGCGTGCCGCCGCCGGGTGCGATCTCGAGCAGGTACTGCGCGAACTGGGCGCCCAGCACCGGCGCAGCCAGGATCCGCACGATCGTCCCGCTGAAATGCGGCAGCCGGCTGATCAGCACGCCTTCGGGCGGCATGAACGCATAGTTCGGCCGCACCACACCGCGATTATGGCCAATGGCGCCGGGCGGAAACCGGCCTGTCGTGACGGGCAACTGGTGCGGGCGCATCGTATCTCCTGCCGGGTCCTGGGGGATGAAGCTTGTTCTGCGGAGCCTTGCGACCGGCCACGCGCCGGGCCGGCCCTCAGGCCAGCTGGACGCGCTTCTGCGTGGCCTGCCAGGCGACCAGCGCCAGCGCGACGGCCACCGGCGGGAAGACCAGCCAGTTGACGCTCTGCCAGCCGCCGGTGTTCAGCAGCCCGCCAGCCGAGAAGGAGGCGATCGCGACCGAGCCGAAGACGAGGAAGTCGTTGGCGGCCTGGACCTTGACGCGCTCCTCCGGGCGATAGCAGTCGGTGACCAGCGCCGTCGCACCGATGAAGCCGAAATTCCAGCCGATGCCGAGCAGGACCAGCGCGATCCAGAAATGCGCGACGCTGAGCCCGTTCAGGCCGACGACGGCGGCGCAGGCCAGCAGCAACAGGCCGGCCGCCGTGACCTTCTCCTTGCCGAAGCGGGCGATCAGCCGGCCGGTGAAGAAGCTCGGCCCGAACATCGAGAGCACGTGCCACTGAATGCCGAGCGCAGCATCGCCGATGCTGTGGCCGCAGCCGACCATGGCCAGCGGCGCAGCCGTCATCACGAAGCTCATCAGGCCATAGGAGACCAGTGCAGCCGTGACCGAGGCGATGAATTTGGGCTGGCGCATGATCTCGGAAAGCGGCCGGCCGCCGCTCGAACGCACGGCCGCAACCGGCGGGGCGCGCAGCATCATGACGACGCCGATCGCCAGCAGCGCGAGCAGCCCCTGCGCCATGAAGCTGGCGGCGAAGGGCGCGTCCGGCGTCAGGTCGCGGGTCCAGTAGACCGATTGCGGGCCGATGACGCCCGCGGCAAGCCCGCCGATCATGACCCAGGAGATGGCGCGCGGCTTGAAGCTCTCGCTCGCAGTGTCAGCCGCCGCGAAGCGGTAGCTCTGCACGAAGGCGCCATAGAGGCCGCACATGAAGGTGCCGAGGCAGAACAGCCAGAAGATCCGGCTCCCCGTGCCGGCGGCGGCGATGCTGGAGGCGATGACGCCGGTCAGCGCCCCGATGAGATAGCCGTTGCGGCGGCCGAGCCGGCGCATCAGCATCGCGGCGGGGATGACGCCGCAAGCGATGCCGAGCTGCATCAGGCTGACCGGTACGGTCGCGAAGGTCTTGTCGGTGACGAGCTGCGAGCCGACGATGCCGCCGAGCGAGACCACGATCGCCGGGTTCGCGCCGCCGAACGCCTGGGCGCAGGCGAGGACGAGGGCATTGCGCTTCGCCAGGGCATCGCCCTCGGCCACGGAAACATGCTGGTTCATCGCTGGGGCCGTCGTTCACATACCGGGCGGCCTGAGCGAGCGGCCCTCAGAAATGGGCGAAGGAGCCTTGCGCGAAGCTGCGCGCCCTGCCCCGTTCGAGATAACGCACCACGCCCAGCTCGGACGTGACCCGGCCGATGCAGGCGAGTCCAAGACCCGTCGCCTCGGCCGCAGCAGCCATAGCAGGAAATTCCCTTTCTGAGGCCGTGCAGAGAATTTCGTAGTCGTCTCCGCCGGTCCAGGCCAGTTCCGCCAGAGCGGGGTCAGCCATGATCGCGGCGCGGGCCGGGGCCGAGAGCGGAACGGTATCGAGATCGATCTCGGCCCCGATACCGGACGCCGCAACCAGCTTGGCGAGGTCGCCGACGAGCCCGTCCGAGACATCCATGGCGGACGAGGCATGATCCTGCAGGGCAGCCGCCAGCGCCAGGCGCGGGCGCGGATGCAGGTAGCGGTCGGCGAGATAGGCGCGATCGGGCTCGCTAAGTCCGGCGACCCAGTCCGGCTTGGCCGGCGCATGGACCTTGAGGCCGAGCGCGCCGTCGCCGATCGTGCCGGAGACGAGGACAAGATCGCCTGGCTTGGCGCCCGAGCGCAGCACCATGCGCCCGGCCGGAACGCTGCCGAAGGCAGTGATCGAGAGCGTCAGCGGCCCCGGCGTCGAAACGGTATCGCCGCCGACGAGCGGACAGGCGCTCTCGGCCGCGATCTCCCCCAGCCCCTGGGCGAAGCCCGCGAGCCAGGGCTCGGTCCAGCCCTTGGGCAGGACCAGCGAGAGCACGAAGCCCAAGGGAGATGCCCCCTTGGCCGCCAGGTCCGACAGGTTGACCGCGAGCGCCTTGCGGGCGATCGAGGCTGGCGGATCGTCGGGCAGGAAATGCACGCCTGCGACCAGCGCATCCGTCGTGACCACAAGCTCGAAGCCGCGCGCCGGGCGCAGCAACCCGGCATCGTCGCGCAGGCCAAGGCCGCCCGCACCGGCGATCGGCGCGAAATAGCGCGCAATCAGTTCGAACTCGCCGGGTCGTTGGGGAGCGCCGGCCATCAGCGCGTCAGGCGGCCGGCGTGTCGAATTCGTCGGCGCGGAAGTCGCGGGCCATCTTGTCGAGCACGGCGTTGATCATGCCGATCTCCTCGCCTTCGTAGAAGGCACGGGCGACCGCGACATATTCGGAGATCACGGCGCGCGCCGGCACATCCTTGCGGAAGGCGAGTTCATAGGCGCCGCCGCGCAGGATGGCGCGCACCACGGCTTCGACGCGCTTGAGCGGCCAGCCCGCGGCGAGAACGTCATCGACCRAGCGGTCGATCAGGCGCTGTTCGCGGACGACGCCGCCGAGCAGGTCCCGGAAGAAGGCGATCTCAGCCTTGGGAAGCTCGATATCCTCGACCTCCTTGCCGATCCAGAACGCCTCGAACTCGGCCATCGCCTCGATGACGCCGCGTCCGCCGATCTCCATCTCATAGAGCGCCTGCACGACGGAGAGCCGTGCACCGCGACGCAGTTCCGCGCGGCTCATGAGGATTTGTCCGCGAGCGAGCGCTTGTAACGCAGGACGGCGAGCGCCGCTTCCGCCGCGCCGCCGCCCTTGTCCATGTCGGCACGATTGGCGCGGGCCCAGGCCTGGGCATCGTTCTCGACGGTCAGGATGCCGTTGCCGAGCGGCATGGCATAGGCCACCGAGACATCCATCAGCGCGCGCGAGCTTTCGCCGGCGACGATGTCGTAATGGCCGGTCTCGCCACGGATGACGGTGCCGAGCGCGACAACCGCCTCATAGGGGTCGATTGCCTCGTCGGCGGCCCGCAGGCCGATGACGATCGCGGTCGGGATTTCGAGCGCGCCGGGCACGGTCACGACGTCGACGCGGCACTCGGCCTTGTCGAGCACCGCGAGCGCGCCTTCGAGCAGCTCGTCAGCCAGCTTGTCATAGAAGCGCGCCTCGACGACGAGCACGCGTGCGCCGTCCAGGGGAGCGGCGGGAGTTGCGGCCTTATCGGCCGAGATCTGCCGGGGTCCGGCCATCGTTCTTATCCTTGTTGGATTTCAAGTCGGCTGGTTACCCCCCCGGGCTCGCCTCCGCAAGCCGCGCGGCATACCGCGCCATCAGATCGACCTCGACATGAATGCGGTCCCCCTGCTTGCGCTCGCCCCAGGTGGTGACGCTGAAGGAGTGCGGAATCAGCAGGACGGTGAAGACATCGTCCTCGACGCTGTTGACCGTGAGCGAGGTGCCATCGAGGCAAATCGAGCCCTTGGTCGCGATGAAACGCGGCAAACCCTGCGGCGCGCGGATATGGAAGCGCGCGGTTGCGCCCCAGGGCTCGTCGGGATCGGCCGCGATCGGCTCGATCTTCAGGATCGTGCCGACGCCGTCGACATGACCGGTCACCAGATGGCCGCCCAGCTCGTCGCCCATTTTCAGCGAGCGTTCGAGATTGACCTTCGTGCCCGCCTCCCACTCCCCGGCGAGGGTCTTGGACAAGGTCTCGGCAGCGGCCTCGACCTGGAAGATGCAGCCCCCCTCGCCATCTTCGCGGGGCTTCAGAGCCGTCACCGTCAGGCAGATGCCGGCGCAGCAGATCGATGCGCCGATCTCGATTCCCGCGGCCTCGTACGGGCTCGCAATCGCAAGCCGCTTCAGGCTCGGCCCCTTGTTCTGGGCCTCCACGATCGTGCCAATGGCGGTGACGATGCCGGTGAACATCAGGCAATCCTCTCATAACGCTCGAAACGGTCGTGGCCGATCAGGCCACTCTCCGCAAGCCGGTACAGATCGGGGTCGGCCAGCAATCCGGCAAGGGCCGGACGGACGGCGACGATTCCGGGCGAACCCAGCATACGCGGCGAGGTCGAAACGATGACCTCATCAGTCAGGCCCGCCAAAGCCAGTTTCTCGCCGATCGTCGGGCCGCCTTCGGAAAAGACCCGGTTGATGCCGCGCGCGCCGAGCAAATGCAGGGCCTCGCGGAGATCGAGATGACCGTCCGGTCCGGCTGAGACGCGCATGACCTCGACACCTGCCGCGACCAGCTCGGCCTCGTTCGCAACAGGGGCCGTTTCCGCCGCGATCACCCAGACCGGAACCTCGCCTGCCGACTGCACGAGCCGGGAGCCCGGCGGCAGGCGCAGATGCGAATCGAGGATGACCCTGATCGGCGAGCGATGCGCCATTCCCGGCAGGCGGACCGTCAGCATCGGATTATCGGCGAGCACCGAACCGACGCCGAGCATGATCGCGTCGTGATGCGCCCGCTGGAGATGGACCCAGCCATTCGCAGCCTGGCAGGACACCGCGATGGGGCCGCCTGCCGCGCTGCCCGCATAGCCGTCGGCCGTGCGCGCCACCTTGAAGGTCACCATCGGCCGCCCCTCGGTGATGCGCAGGACATAGCCGCGATGGGTGTGCCTGGCCTCGTCTTCGAGAACGCCGGTGGTGACGCTGATGCCAGCGCTGCGCAACAGCGCGAAGCCGAGCCCGCGAAAGCGCGGATTCGGATCGGCCATCGCCACCACGACCCGCTTCACGCCGGCCCGAATGGTGCGCTCGACGCAAGGCGTCGCGGCGCGGATGGTGCGGTGGGAGCAGGGTTCGAGCGTGACATAGAGCGTGCCGCCCGTCGCGGCAGCGCCTGCCCGGTCGAAGGCATGGGCCTCGCCATGGGGCCGGCCACCGATCTGGGTGTGGCCGCGTGCGATCACGACGGGGCCGTCCGGCATGTCCTGCGTGATCAGCGCGCCGACGCTAGGGTTCGTGCCGGTGGTGCCCAGCCCGCGCGCGCCATAGGCGAGGGTCTGCTGCATGAAGGCGCGGTCGAGCGCGCTCTGCTCAGTCATCGCCACGAATGGGCGGAACCACGCCGGCAGCCTCGATCTCGTCGCCGCTGAGCTGGCCGAGCAGCTCCTCGAAATCGCGGGCCTCGCGGAAATTCTTGTAGACCGATGCGAAGCGGACATAGGCGACATCGTCGAGGGATTTCAGCCCCTCCATCACCAGTTCGCCGATGGTGGAGCTCGAAACCTCGCCCTCGCCCGAACTCTCGAGCTGGCGGACGATGCCGTTGACCATGCGCTCGACGCGCTCCGGCGCGACCGGGCGCTTGCGCAAGGCGACCTCGATCGAGGTCTGCAGCTTGTCGCGGTCGAAGAGTGTGCGCCGGCCGGAGCGCTTCACCACGGTGAGCTCGCGCAGCTGCACGCGCTCGAAGGTGGTGAAGCGGCCGCCGCAGTCAGGGCAGACGCGGCGGCGGCGGATCGAGGCGTGATCGTCGGTGGGACGCGAGTCCTTCACCTGGGTCTCGAGGGAGCCGCAATAGGGACAGCGCATCGCGGCTCTTCTCCTTCAGGCGACGGGGTCGCCTTGTCTTCAATAGATCGGGAAACGTGCCGTCAGCTCGTGGGCCTTGGCCTTCACCGCCTGCTCGACGGCGTCATTGCCTTCCTCGCCATGCGCGGCGAGCCCGTCCAGCACCTCGGCGATCAGCTCGCCGACACGCTGGAACTCGGCGACGCCGAAGCCGCGCGAGGTCGCAGCCGGCGTGCCCAGGCGGATGCCGGAGGTGACCATCGGCTTCTCCGGATCGAAGGGAATGCCGTTCTTGTTGCAGGTGATATGGGCGCGACCAAGCGCTGCTTCCGCAGCCTTTCCGGTAATCTTCTTGGAGCGCAGGTCGACCAGCATGAGGTGGTTGTCGGTACCGCCGGTGACGAGGTCGAAGCCCTTGGTCTTCAGCGTCTCGGCCAGCGCCTTGGCGTTCTCGACGACGGCGCGGGCGTAGATCTTGAACTCCGGCTGCAGCGCCTCGTGGAACGAGACCGCCTTGGCGGCGATGACATGCATCAGGGGGCCGCCCTGGATGCCGGGGAAGATCGCCGAGTTGATCTTCTTCGCCAGCGCCTCGTCATTGGTCAGGATCATGCCGCCGCGCGGACCGCGCAGGGTCTTGTGCGTGGTGGTGGTGACGACATGGGCGTGCGGGAACGGCGAGGGATGCGCGCCGCCCGCCACCAGGCCGGCGAAATGCGCGATGTCGACCATGAAATAGGCGCCGACCTTGTCGGCGATCTCGCGGAAGCGGGCGAAATCCCAATGACGGGCATAGGCCGAGCCACCGGCGACGATGACCTTGGGCTTGTGCTCGACGGCGAGGCGCTCCATCGCATCATAATCGATGGTCTGGTCGACGACGCAGACGCCGTAGGGCACGACCTTGAACCACTTGCCGGACTGGTTGACCGGGGCGCCATGGGTGAGATGGCCGCCGGCAGCGAGATCGAGGCCCATGAAGGTGTCGCCGGGCTGCATCAGCGCCATGAACACGGCCTGATTGGCCTGGCTGCCGGAATTCGGCTGGACATTGGCGAACTGGCAGTCGAACAGGCGGCAGGCGCGCTCGATCGCCAGCTTCTCGGCGATATCGACGAACTGGCAGCCGCCGTAATAGCGGCGGCCCGGATAGCCTTCCGCGTATTTGTTGGTCATCACCGAGCCCTGCGCCTCGAGCACGGCGCGCGACACGATGTTCTCCGAGGCGATCAGCTCGATCTCGTCGCGCTGGCGACCGAGCTCGAGACCGATGGCACGCGAGATCTCCGGATCGGAATCGGCGAGCGAAGCGCCGAAGAATGAGTTCGAGAGATGCTTCTCGGCAGCGGCGTCACGACTCATGGGATGCTCCATCGGCGCTTCGGATTGCCGCAGGGGCCGGCAAGGGCCATGCGGCAGCCACGCAGTTCTGGCTGTTGCGGAATCTCGCGGCCGAGCCCGCTATCGCGCGCTCCGTAGCACGGTGGGGGCCGCCATTCCAAGGGCCGATGCGGGGTGACATGAGCGCGCGCCGCCTGCACAAAGGGCGGCGACAGCAGCCAGCAAGGAATTGAACGTGACGCAAGACATCGCCGGGAATGCTCCACCTGCCAGGCGCTCGCCATTGAAGGCCCTGCTGGCGAGCGAAGCGGCCGGCGGTCTCCTGCTCATGGGCGTGGCTGCGATAGCCCTGCTGATCGCCAATTCGCCGGCCGCGCCCGCCTATTTCAAGCTGCTCGGCAGCTATGTCGGCGGCCTCAGCGTGCTGCACTGGGTCAATGACGGGCTGATGGCGATCTTCTTCCTGCTCGTCGGGCTGGAGATCAAACGCGAATTCATCGAGGGGCAGCTCTCGACCTGGTCGCGACGCGCCCTGCCCGGCATTGCGGCGCTCGGCGGCATGATCGCGCCCGCCCTGATCTATCTTGCGCTGACGCGCGGAGACCCGGTCGCGATGCGCGGCTGGGCGATCCCGGCGGCAACCGATATCGCCTTCGCGCTCGGCGTGCTCGCCCTGCTCGGGCCCCGCGTGCCGGTCTCGCTCAAGGTCTTCCTGACCGCGCTCGCGATTCTCGACGATCTCGGCGCCGTCCTGATCATCGCCTTGTTCTATACCAGCGAGATCTCGCTGCCGATGCTCGGCATGGCGGGCTTGTGCCTTGCCGTCCTGATCGTTCTCAACCGGACGAACGTGACGCGAATCTGGCTCTATCTCGCCATCGGCGCGTTGCTCTGGTTCTTCCAGCTGAAATCGGGCGTGCACGCGACGCTGGCGGGCGTCATCCTGGCGCTGACGATCCCGATCGGCGACGGCAGCGGCAGCGACGAGCCCGAGCATTCCCCACTGCACATGCTCGAGCACAAG